>JAURQA010000283.1 GCA_030836345.1 Bacteroidota bacterium | reverse complement strand
TTACAAAGGATGATCCGGTTGCAGTTCAAAAAGGATTTGTAGCTTCAACAGAAGCAGAAGCATTAGAAGCTGCAAAAAAAGTAAAGTCTGAATATAATAGTGATTGGTGCGTAGTTAAAGCACAAATACATGCGGGCGGTAGAGGAAAAGGAAAAGTAGAAGGAACAGAACAGCGCGGTGTGGAAGTGGCAAAAAGCCCAGAAAAGGCAGCAGAAATTGCAAAAAATCTGATTGGTGGAAACCTTATTACCATACAAACAGGGGAAGCAGGAAAAATTGTGAATAAAGTATTGGTAGCTCAGGACGTTTTTTACCCAGGCGAAAATGAACCACATGAATACTATATGAGTGTTTTATTGGATAGAGCCAAAAAACAAAATGTAATTATTTATACCACAGAAGGGGGTATGGATATAGAAGAAGTAGCAGAGAATACTCCAGAAAAGATTAATAAAGAATGGATAGACCCCGCAATAGGTCTGCAAGGGTTTCAAGCACGTAAAATTGCCTTTAATCTTGGACTTACTGGAAATGCATATAAAGAAATGACCAAATTCGTTTCGGCATTATACAAAGCATATGTGGATACAGATAGCGAAATGTTTGAAATTAATCCCGTTCTAAAAACTAGCGATGATAAAATTATTGCGGTAGATGCGAAGGTTAGTTTGGATGATAATGCCTTGTACAGACATAAAAATTTCCTTGAGTTGAGGGACTTAAATGAAGAGGATGCTACTGAAGTAGAAGCCGGTAAATTTGGCTTAAACTACGTTAAACTGGACGGAAATGTTGGATGCATGGTTAATGGTGCAGGTTTAGCCATGGCTACCATGGATATTATTAAATTAAGTGGGGGCGAGCCAGCCAACTTTTTAGACGTAGGGGGTACTGCAAATGCTGAAACCGTAGAAGCTGGTTTTAAAATTATTATGAGCGACCCTAATGTTAAAGCTATTTTAATAAATATTTTTGGTGGAATTGTGCGGTGCGATAGAGTAGCAAATGGTGTGGTTGAAGCATACAAAAACATGGATAATATTACCATCCCAATTATTGTGCGTTTGCAAGGTACGAACGCGGTAGAAGCCAAGAAAATTATTGACGACAGTGGCCTGGAAGTATTCTCTGCAATAGCCTTGCAAGATGCTGCTGATATAGTGAGTAAAGTTCTCTCAGAGCCTCAATCCTAAATCTAAAACACCCAATGATTCTTCTCATTGAAACATCGCACCGCATTTGTAGTGTTGCTGTATGCGATTTGGAGGGAATATGCGTTTGGGAAAAACAAGACGATCGACTTTTAAAACATGCGGAGGCTTTGCCAATATTGGTAAAAGAAGCCGTAGATTCATTTACAGATATTAAAACTATTGGGCTGAGTAAAGGCCCAGGAAGCTATACCGGTTTGCGCATTGGCGCCTCATTGGCCCAAGGGTTGTGCTATGCAAAAAGTTGGCCTTTAATTGGCATACCTACGCATGAGGGTTTAATTAACAATGCCATACAGGAAAATGGAAATTTAGCCTACTGCGCCATGATTTATGCGGGAAGAGATGAAGCATATACTGCCTTCTGGAACGGCTCAGAAATGTCTGAGATTGCACCCAAGAACTTTACAAAAGACTATATAAGTTCTCTGGACAGTACGCTTTACTTTACAGGAGATTGCATGCATCTCCTAAGCGAAGAAATAGCCCAAGATAGAACCTTGGATACTACGCCTCATGCGCGGCTTTTAGCCTCTCCAGCAGCGGCCAAATGTAAGGAAAATACCTTTGAAGATTTGGCCTACTACACCCCCCTTTACGCCAAAGACTTCATTCCAGGAGTGAGCAATAAGTTTAAAATATGAAAGTCTTAGTTATAGACAACTACGACAGCTTTACCTTTAATTTGGTGCATTATCTACAAATAGCTGGAGCAGAGGTAGATGTTAAATTAAACGATGACCCCTTTTTTGATAAACCAATAACAGGTTACCAAGGATTGGTCTTGAGCCCTGGACCCAATGAGCCTTTGCAATCTGGAAAATTAATGGAATGTATTGCTTTAAATATAGGCAATATTCCAATGCTGGGAGTATGCTTAGGAATGCAAGCTCTCGCCCTTTATTACGGAGGAACGGTGAAGCAAGCACCCATTCCCGTGCACGGAAAGCAATCCATTATAAAGCATACCAATTCAAGCCTTTTTAAAGGAATTGAGCCCTTATTTGGCGTAGGGCGTTACCACAGTTTAGTAGTATCTAATCTTCCCCAAAAAATAAGCGTAACTGCCACATTTCAAGGAATTCCAATGGCTATGAAATATCAGCCAGATCAGGTGCAAGCCGTTCAATTTCACCCGGAGAGTATATTAACTCCCGCGGGGCAGAAATTGATGGATAATTGGGTGGCTTCTTTATCGTAAAGATTGTGTCACTTATCAAGTAAGACAAGAGTTTTTGTTTTTTGTGTTTAACTTTGATGAACAAAAATTTAAATTATAAAATATGAAAAAGAATTATTCAATGTTTACATTGGTGGCTATGCTCACTGCTGGAGCCTTATTATGGTCATTTAGAGCCTCAGATGCTCCCACACAATTTACATCTTTTACAGTCGTAGAATCTATTGTGCCTGGGGGTGCGGGTCGATCAAGAATTATTAATGTAAATGAAGAAAAAGATTACAAAGAGTTTACCAAGGTAAAAACTAGTGAAGACAAAGGGCGTAACAAGTCGAAAAGAGGAGATATTCGTTCTTTTAACTATGACGAAACCAAATTGTTAAACTTTTATAACATGGGTGGAATTCGCTTCCAAAATATTGCCGCAAACGATGCTTTAATTAACTCTAAAGTTAAAGCAATGCTTGCCGATGGATGGGAAATCGTAGACATCAGTGCCGGAGTAGAAAGCAATGCTGGAAAAGACGATGGTGCCGGTATTTTTATCACGCGATTTTATTTTAAGAAATAAGTATTTTCGCTTTATAAGCCAAGTATTTAGGGTTAAGTCTCCCCAAAAGCCTTTGATTTTAAGAATTGAAGGCTTTTTTGGTTGCTCCAATTGCCATGAACAAGACCACGGGTGCATTAAAAAATAACTTAATACCCTTAGTAATTAGCATTTTATATCTTTAAATTTGCAGCGAATTTTAAAAAATAATGGCCACCAATAGAACATTTACAATGATTAAGCCCGATGCCGTTCAAAACGGATATGCCGGCAAAATTTTAGACCAAATGACTGAAGCAGGATTCAAGGTAATTGCATTAAAATACATGCAACTGGATGAAAGCACAGCGGGAAACTTTTACGGGGTTCACAGAGAACGCCCATTCTTTAATGATTTAGTGACTTTTATGACCAGCGGTCCTATTTATGCAGCTATTTTAGAAAAAGAGAATGCAGTAGAAGATTTTAGAGCCTTAATTGGTGCAACCAACCCTGCAGAAGCAGCAGAAGGTACCATCCGTCAGCGTTTTGCAAAAAGCATTGATGCAAATGCAGTTCATGGAAGCGATAGCGATGTAAATGCAGACATTGAAGGAAGTTTCTTCTTTTCTCAA
Organism: Bacteroidota bacterium; assembly: GCA_030836345.1. Taxonomy (GTDB): domain Bacteria; phylum Bacteroidota; class Bacteroidia; order NS11-12g; family UBA955; genus CALKCM01. The sequence goes on along the minus strand of JAURQA010000283.1, from coordinate 1,078 downwards.
TTCGAACGATTTTAACGAAATAAACACAAGGATTAAAGCCGGGGAGCCAAAGCTTCCTCGGCTTTTTTTGTACATTTGTTCTTATGCAGAAGCTGTCGGTTGTTATTATCACCTTTAATGAAGAACGCAACATCTCCGATTGCATTAAGAGTGTTCAACCTATCGCCGATGAAATTTTAATTCTTGATTCTTTCAGTAAAGACAAAACGATTGAGATTGCTGAAGAACTAGGCGCCATTATAAAGCAGCATCGTTTTGATGGGCATATCCAACAAAAGAATAGGGCCAAAAATATGGCAACTCACCAGTGGGTGTTGAGCTTAGATGCAGATGAACGAGCCAGTGAGGAAATGAGAATAGTCATCCCTAAAATCCTTCAAAACCCCAAACACGACGGCTATTGGTTTAGAAGAAGAAATCATTATAAAGGCAATTGGATTAAAGGTTGTGGATGGTATCCCGATGCCAAGCTGAGGCTGTGGAAGAGAGATTTTGGATCATGGACCGGTAAAAATCCCCATGATACCTTTAAATTGTATACCAATGAAACAAGCGAGTATTTAAACGCCGATATCATTCATTATACCTACCCCAACTATGAAACCTTAAAAGCCCAATCTCTTAAGTTTGCGAAGATTAGTGCAAAAAGTAATAACTACCATAGTAAACTCTATTTAAGGAGTAAACTGATTATTTCACCAGTCAGTAAATTTATAAAAAGTTATATTATTCGAAGAGGGTTTGCCGATGGCTGGAATGGCTTAGTCATTAGTTCATGGCAAACTAAAGAAACGTTCCTAAAATATTACTGGGCTTTAAAAGGAAAATAAGATGCTTATATCCCAAGTAAAACCTGGAGTGTTAGAGGCTGGTTGTGATGAAGCCGGTAGGGGTTGTTTAGCCGGTCCAGTATATGCCGCTGCTGTTATTTTGCCTTTTAATTACACCAATAAATGGCTCGATGATAGCAAAAAGATATCAGAGAAAGTAAGGAATGAATTGAGGCTTGAGGTAGAGTCAGTTTCCGTTTCCTGGGCGGTGGGAATATGTAATCCACGAGAAATTGAAAAAATTAATA
>JAURQA010000282.1 GCA_030836345.1 Bacteroidota bacterium | reverse complement strand
TTATTATATTTATAAAACCCAAGCATCTCAGGGATCCAGAATATGGTACAGCGAACCTGATTCAAAGGATGCTCTGGGTTTTCCTTCAGTTTTTTCGCCCGATACATTTGTTTGCATACTTTTGTAGTTCTTGATTATCATTAGCAGTAGAATCTTGTTTTCCTTGGTTACTCTCAACAAAAAAGGGTACACCGCCATGGCTCTTTTTCCATTTTTGATAACAAAGCTTCCGCGCACATCATTGAGCCAAAAGTATCGAAATCATGAAAGAATTCATTTTCGACAACAACTGGAACTGTTGCTCATTGGTTTTTACCTTTTATATGCACTGGAATTTTTAATGAACTATTTAAAATTAGATGATTGGACTGCCGCTTATCGAAACATCAGTTTTGAGCGAGAGGCATTTACTCATGAATCCAATCTAAAATACTTAAAAAATAGAAAGTGCTTTGCACAATGGCGACATGTTGGAAGAGATTGAAATAAAACTAAGCCCATTACTTGCTTCTTCCGAGGAGCAAATTAAGGACGAGGTACTTAAAAGGGCCAAACGTTCTGGGTATGTTCGCATTCTAAAAAAGTCCTTAGATGCCAGAAGCAAAAATCCTTTTTATCTAATTAGAGCTGGTATTTATTCAAACTCTAAAGAAGCCCAATTTCAGGCTCCTTATAAGTCCCAGAATGTAGAGAAAAATAGGGAAGTGCATATAGTAGGTGCAGGGCCTGCAGGACTTTTTTCTGCATTGGAATGTATAGCAATGGGCCTTAAGCCTGTTATTATTGAACGGGGAAAAGCGGTGCGGGAACGCAGACGAGATTTGGCCATTTTAAATAAAGAATTAAAGGTAGATCCCAACAGCAATTACTGCTTTGGAGAGGGAGGAGCTGGTACCTACAGTGATGGTAAATTGTATACTCGAAGCAAAAAAAGAGGCTCTGTATCTAAAGTTTTAGAGACTTTTGTTCAATTTGGAGCCAATAAAAATATTTTATACGACAGTAAGCCGCATATAGGAACCAATAAGCTTCCTGGAATCATTGAACAAATGAGAACCTTTATAGAAGAATGTGGGGGCGAGGTGCTGTTTAATCATAATTTGGTGGATTTAACCGTTGAAAATAATGAGATTAAAAGTATTCTCTGCGAGAATGGGGTCAAAATTAGGGTGAAGGACTTAGTATTAGCCACCGGACATTCGGCACGGAATATTTATCGTTTACTGCAATCTAAAGGAATCGCTGTAGAAGCAAAGCCCTTTGCCTTTGGAGTGCGCATTGAGCATCCGCAGGAGGTGATTAACGAAATGCAATACCGAAAAGCAAAGCCACAGGATTTGCCCAATGCTTCGTATAATTTGGTTGAACAAGTCCATGGGTGCGGTGTTTTCTCTTTTTGCATGTGTCCCGGGGGAATTATTGCCCCTGCCGCAACGAGCCCTGGCGAAATTGTAGTAAACGGTTGGAGTCCCAGCAAAAGAAATGGGAGGTTTGCCAACAGTGGCTTTGTAACCGAAGTAAATGACGCCGATTTTAGTAAATTTGTTAAGTCTGGAGAACTGCGAGGGATGGAATTTCAGAATTATTGGGAAAAACAAGCCTTTAAAGCGGAGGGCAGTTTAGTTGCTCCAGCTCAAAGAATGGAGGATTTCTTGAACCAAAAAACATCCTCTACTTTACCCAGCTGCAGTTACATTCCTGGTATATCGGCGCATAATCTATGGGAGTTTTTGCCTGAAAAAGTTGCCAAAAATCTCAGGGAGGCAATTCAGGTGTTGGGGCTGAAGAAAAAATGGTATAAAACCAATGAAGCGGTCTTGGTGGGTGTCGAAAGTAGAACCAGCAGCCCCGTTAGAATTCCTAGAAATGAACACTACAGGCATCCAGAAGTATCCAATCTGATTCCGTGTGCAGAGGGGGCAGGATATGCTGGGGGAATACTAAGTGCTGCATTGGATGGCATTAACTGCATTCAAACATTAGAACATGACCAATAGAAAAGTACTCGTTTTAGGAGCCAGCCAAAACCCGAATAGATACAGTTATTTAGTGGCTAGAAGACTTATTGCTGAGGGATATGCCCTTTTGCTCGTTTCAAATAAAGAGGGTGAAGTTGATGGGGTTTCTTTTGAAAAAAAATGGCCTGTGGATATAGATATCGATACGGTAACCATATACATGAACCCAAGGAATCAAACTCCTTATTTGAATTTAATTTTACAAGTCAATCCAAAAAGAGTCATTTTTAACCCAGGAGCAGAGAATCCGATTTTATATAATCAATTGAAAGAAAGAGGTGTCGAGGTTATGAATGTCTGCACTCTAGTGCTTCTTTCCACTCGGCAATTTTGAACAAAGAGTCCCTCATGACAGTCATATGACAAACGAATGACAATAGCTTTTAAGTCAGTTAATTTGTCACAGTTTTTACACTTAAAATAACAACAAAATTCAACTATTTATTCTTGCCCTCCCCCCTTACGTTTAGACGATAATAGCCTAAATACCACCTAATTATATATGTGTTTATTCGATTGAGTGGCTTGCGCTGCAGTTTTAGGTTCAAGAACTTCATTCAATAAAAAAGTATGGAATTATAGCGTGGAGATTTTTGGTTTGTTAAGAGTTGAGCCTTAAATTGCAAGACGATTCAACAAAATACGAAAAAAATATACGTTTTATGGATAAAAAATTACACACACTCAAAAGAACACTCATCTGGGGGCTTACACTGGCCTTTGGTTTCTTCTTCTCAACCGCAAACGCGCAATTAACAGGGTCTTACACCATTGACGCTGGAAGTGCAACAGGCGGTACAAACTTCCAAACTTGGTCTGATTTCTCCTCCGCTCTTAGCGATGGAGTAAGTGGAGCCGTAACAGTAACCGTAAAGACTGATGAAATTGCATCGAGTCCGGTTGTTTTTAAGGCCATTACAGGAGCAAGTGCTACAAACACTATCACAATTGATGGGGCTAATAAATCACTAAGCTTTGCCGGATCAAGCGGCTCAAGATCTGTTATAGATTTTGCTGGTGCAGATTACATGACTATCAAAAATCTAACGATCGTCAACAGTGGAAATTATGTTGGAGTTAGAGGGATTTGGTTTCATGCTGGTTCTGATTATAATACCATTAAGGACAATACTATTGAGTTTTCTAAATTAAGTACAGGAACTAGTAGTTCATCTACTGGTGGTGCTTACATTGCATTTACTAACTCTAATACTAGTCTATATTCTTCTGGAGATCATGGTTCTTACAATAAAATCGATGGAAACACCATGACCACGACTAATGGAAATGAGGAAGGACCTTATGCTGGAATTTACATGATGAGTTCTACAACTTCTACTTCCGGCTCAAACACCATCGATCAGAACGAAATCACGAATAACACCATTAAGAATTTCCACTATTATGGAATTTGGGTAAGAAATACCAATGGTACGATAATCAAAGGAAACGATATTTCAAGAGATGCGGTTACAGGAGGTAATCCAAACTCAACGTTATACGGAATTTACTGCTATTACAATAAAAATCAGGGACGTGCCTTTAGTATTGAAGACAATAAAGTTCACGATTTGCCTTATAAAGGTGGAAAATCCGGAGTAAGTAATTGCTATGGAATACGTTCTAACTATGATGGTTACTATGGTTCTATGTCTGGTGATCCAGAATTAAGCGGCAATACTGTCGAAAATTGTTATGGTAGCGGAAGGTCAAGAGGTTTTTGGATTGCTTATGGACGAGATTTAGATATAAGCAATAATACTGTGAAAAACCCATCTCAAACTAGTGGTGAGTATGTGGGTATGTTAATTGAAAGATGTTATGGTAAATATGAGGTTTCTGGTAATGAAGTTCAAGGAGTTATTATGAACTCTAGTTATTCGTACATGTACGGAATACGTATTTATTACTCGTACCACTCTGGCGATTTGAAAGTAGAAAATAATTATGTTTATGATATTGTAAACAATAGCACTAATGCTCGTTATAATTACGGAATTCGAGTTGAACGTGGAACGACTTCATCAAGCAACAAAGTTTTGGTTCAAGGAAATCGTGTGAACAATGTTAAGGTTAATTATTATTATGCATACGGAATAGATGTATACTATGCAGCACCTAGCATTATTCAAAGTAACTTAGTAACGAATATTGCTGGTTATTTTGGTACTTATGGGATTAGAGCGTATTCTTTTTCATCGCCTATTTCTACTGAGATGCGCCAAAATACAGTAGTGCTTGATGGTACGCAAAGTAGACAAAGAGGAACAGCTTATGCCTTCTATAACTACTGCTATTATTCTAATAAAGTTATTTGGGATGCGAATATTACAGACCTTAGAAATTGGAGTACAGCCTATCATATATATGAATATGGAACGTCTAATGCCCTCTCTAGATATAAAAGTATGGACTATAACTTATGCTACGGTGATAATAATGGTACGAATAGATGGAGCACCCGTATTACGAATAATTTAACCTCTCATGATGATTGGAAAAATCAAGCCGCAACTGGAGACAATGAGTTATTTATGGATCCTAAACTGGATAAGAGTACTAATCCAACCATTTTTGAAACTCAAAATGCATATCCTTCAAATGCATCTAATGTAAAAGATGCGTATGGAGATAATAGAAACATGGTTACCTCTGATTTAGGAGGGGTAGAATCAATGCTAGACCTAGAAGCAAGTTCGTCAATTACATTACCAGCTTCTGTTTGTTCTGGATATGAACTACCCGTAGAATTGGATATAAAAAATACGTTTACCAATAATGCTTACAACATTAAGGTTGGATACGCTGTTAATGGGGTTTTAGTAAGAGCAACAGTCGCTGATACTATTGCCTCAGGTGCAAGTTTCACTTATACTTTTCCAACAGATGCTAAGTTTAGCGAGGTAGGAGCAAATACAATTCAAATCTTTTTGAGTATCCCAGATGATAACACATCAAATGATACAATTACATTAACTACAAATGTTAAGCCAGCACCA
>JAURQA010000281.1 GCA_030836345.1 Bacteroidota bacterium | reverse complement strand
CGGGGCATTTTTGTTTTTAGAAGTCTGAAGTCTGTAGGACTTCTAGCGTATAAAAACTAAAATGTACAGAGCGACGAAGGAGCTGGGCATTGGGTTGACACTCCCCCATAAAGGGATCACGAGCGAAGCGAGTACTCCTTGATCGATTAATTCACAATTGTTATTTCGGGGCATTTTTGTTTTTAGAAGTCTGAAGTCTGTAGGACTTCTAGCGTATAAAAACAAAAATGTACAGAGCGACGAAGGAGCTGGGCATTGGGTTGAAACACCCCCTTTTGGGTTCACCAGCGTAGCGAGTAATCCCTTCCCCTCCGCAAACAAAATAGCCGCCCGATACCAGACAGGTTCGAAAATTTTGTTTCTACAACTATGAATTAGCCCACTAACTCTACAACGTGTGGCTTGATCTTTATGACCACCATCTTACTCGTAGGCGTATTGCTTTTTTTAGCTACACTATCAATTGGAACTAAAACATTTGCTTCAGGAAAATAGGTGGCGGAACAACCTTTGGGAATACTAAATGGTATGATGATAAAGTTTCTGGCTACACGTTCTTGTCCACCATGATAGTTATATAAATCTACTCTTTCACCAGATATTAACCCTCTATCATTCATATCCTCTTCATTCATGAAGATAACACGGCGTTCGTTACTTATACCTCTATACCTATCGTTTAACCCGTAAATAGTCGTGTTAAATTGATCATGGCTCCTTAAAGTTTGCATTATTAACTCACCTTCCTCAAGAGTTTGTGGTTCTACATTAGCAATATTAAAATTGGCTTTGCCCGTTAATGTGTTATCGAAATTTCCTTCACGAGAAGAATTGGGCAAATAAAAACCTCCAGGTAGTCTTACCCTATCATTATACAAATCAAAACCAGGTATAGTGCGCTCAATATCCCAACGAATGTTATCGTAATTCTCCATATACCAATCCCATTTTACGGGTGAATTACCGCCAAAATATGCCTTGGCTAAATGACAAACAATCATGGGTTCACTTTTCAAATTATCACTCACCGGATTCAAAACTCCTTTAGACATTTGTATAACACCCATACTATTTTCAGTAGTTACAAATTGAAGTTCACCTTTTAAGTAATCTTTATCTGTTCTTCCAAAACAAGGGAGGATAATTGCCTCTTTACCCGTTATTAAATGGCTCCTATTCAGTTTGGTGGAAACTTGCACCGTTAGTCCTATATTTCTAAGAGCATTCGCAGTGTAAAGTGTATCGGGCGTCGCCGAGAGGAAATTTCCTCCCATAGCAAAAAAGACTTTTACTTTCCCTTGATGCATTGCTTTTATAGAGTCTACCACATCCAATCCATGTTCACGTGGCGGCTTAAATCCAAAATTCTCCTCAATTCTATCCAATAAGGTAACCGGTGGCTTTTCAAAAATCCCCATTGTTCTATCGCCTTGTACATTTGAGTGTCCTCTTACTGGACAAGTACCTGCACCCGGCTTCCCAATACTTCCCTTAACTATTAAAAGGTTAACTACTTCCTTTATAGTATCTACTGCATTAACATGCTGCGTTAGGCCCATCGCCCAACATGCTATTATTTTCTTTTTGTGGAATATTGCCTCAACAGTTTCACGTATTAATTGCTCAGAAACACCAGACTGTTCAACGAGAAAATCAAAGTCCAGACTTTGAATGTGTTCAAACCATTCATTAAATCCATGAGTTTTATTTTCAATGAAATCTCTATCAAAAACTAATCCTGGAGATTGTAATTCCTTCTGAACAAGCAAATAGGAAATTGCTTGCAGCAAGGCGAGATCGCCATTTATTCTAACTTGAAGAAATAAATCAGTAAGCTTTGCCTTGATACCTAGTGCTCCTTTAATGGATTGTGGATCTTTAAAAGCCACTAAACCAGTTTCTGGAAGTGGATTAACAGAAATTATTGTTGCCCCATTCTCTTTTGCTTTTTGCAGAGCGCTCAACATTCGAGGGTGATTGGTGCCAGGATTTTGACCAATGATAAATATTACTTCAGCTTCATAAAAGTCTTCTAATTTAACACTTCCCTTTCCTATCCCTAGAGATTCGCCTAATGCAACTCCACTCGACTCATGACACATATTTGAACAATCGGGCAAATTATTAGTGCCAAATTGCCTCACAAATAGTTGATATAAAAATGCTGCCTCGTTAGAAGTTCTTCCTGAAGTGTAAAATACTGCCTCATTAGGTGAATCACATTCGTGTAGTTTATCTGCAATTTTTTGAAATGCATTCTCCCATGAAATTGGTTCGTAATGAGTTCCACCATTGGGAAGGTACATAGGTTCTGCCAACCTACCTTTTTTACCTATCTCATAGTCATTTAATTCAGCAAGATCTTCAACAGAATTATTAGCAAAAAATCTAGCTGTTAATTTCTTACTTGTTGCCTCCTCAGCTATTGCCTTTGCTCCATTTTCGCAATATTCGCCAATTACGGAACGGTCATCATCAGGATCAGGCCATGCACAACTTGGACAATCTACTCCACCTTTTTGATTCAGATTAAACAACGCTTTAAGACCTCTTGCTGGACCCATTTCCGAAAAAACATGTTGAACAGCAACTTTAACACCAGTAATACCTGCTGCAGCGTTGGACACATCATGTAGCCGAAGCTTTAATAATGATTCTGGATTCTCTGGATTTGGGAATTGCCTCTTTCTTGTCATGATCGTTTGTCCTTTTTGACAGCAAATTGTTATCACGAAGATAATAAACTCGTACGTATTTACTCATTATATTAAGCCAAAAGGAAAAGACTGGATGCAATGAATTATTTACAGGACTTAGGTATAAATTAGTTTAAGGCTTTCTATTTGCCAACGTATGTTTTAATAGAACCCGCTGTGCCTCATTTTTTACACTTTTTAATTTTCTCATTCCCCATAATCTTTGGCGAGCTTCTGCATGAGATAATTTTAAATCTACAATTGGCTCTGGGTAATTAACTCCAAGCTGCCAGCTTCTTAATCCTTGCTCCATAAGCGTAAGATCCCATGGTTGAAAGATAAATGGCGCTTCAATATCTTTAAGCTCTGGCGCCCATTTTCTGATAAAATCGCCATT
>JAURQA010000280.1 GCA_030836345.1 Bacteroidota bacterium | reverse complement strand
TTTGCTTCTAATACAGGCCCAGATGCTCCGTCGCCTGCAACTCATATTGAAGAAATGAATGGAACTGTTCATAATGCAACTGGATTTTCCGGAGGAGAACATCGCATGCTTTTGGCGGATTATAATTTCGTTGATCCTGGAGTCTATGCTGAAGATAATAATTCCGCATGGAACATTGCTGATAATTACCCGGATTTGGATGGTGACGGTATTGGTGAAGGCTATGCTTTGGTTAAAGTTGGCTCTGTAAACGATGTGACTCAATGTTCAAATGGTCCTAACGTTATTCATGTTTACAGCCATTTTGAGGAAGAATCCGTTTCTCTTAATTCTAAGTCCATGGCTGAGTGGCAGACTTTGCTTGAATCAAATCTATATGGTTTTCCAACAGATGAGAATGGGACAGGAGGGTCCCCTGCAAAAGTCCCAAAAGTTTGGGATCCAACTTCCAATACTGGTGATCATAATTTTACAGATTTGAATAAAGAAAGTGATACCTCAACCCTAACAAATCTAGATATGACGGTTGTGACCATAAACTATCGTGTAAAAGATGGTTGGGATAACTTTTCTGATCCAATGTCTAGAACTGTTTATATTTACGAAAGTAAGCAGTATTCAGGTTATGCATTTTATGCTACCCCCTTAACTGATATTAATGGCAATTCCTTCGAAGATTATGATAATAACGGGAGTACCGGTAATCCCTCTATGAGTGCATCAAGAAAAGATACTGATGGTGATGGTGTCAGTGATTTTTGGGAATTTGCCTTAGGGAACCCAGAAGATTTTAAGAATCCATTCGTTTTTCCTGAAATGAATAGTTCTAACACTTTCAAAATTTTAAATCCCAATTATTCAAATGGTATGATAAACGGATTGTCGACCTCGGCTTTAACTAGTAATTTACAAAAATTAAATGCCTCTTCACGTCTCAAGCAATCTACAGAAAACGCAATAAAAGACTTTAGTGCTGTACAAGCACTACCTTGATTTTTCGCCCCCATAGTTTAACGGATAGAACAGTGGTTTCCTAAACCGTAGATCGAGGTTCGATTCCTCGTGGGGGCGCCATTCGTTTAGTTTATTATCTTTCTTGATTAGTTTGGGTAGAGTACCCATATTTTAATTTTTTCTGTTGTGAGCTACTTTATCCGTGATCTTTCGCATCATGTAAATAAAGTCAGTAATTATGTTCATTGATTGAATTAAGATATTTGAATATAAATTCTAATTTCCATGGAAATTATTGCTGCTATTATACCCCCCCTAGTTCTACTTCTGATTGGAGGTATTTGTAGGAAGGGAGGGTGGTTAAGAGTAGAAGCTGATGCTTCACTAAGTATTTTGACCATACGAGTACTTTATCCCTGCTTTTTCTTTTTCCATTTAGTGGGGAATCAAGATTCGCTTCTACCAGAACAATTACTAATCGTTGTATTTGCGGGCTTTATTTGCATTTGTTTAGGTTTCGCATGTGCTTTTGCTGTAGCTAAATTTATGAAAATTGAAGTGAGTTCAGTTACTTCATTTGTATTTTGTACCGGTATTTTTAATTATGGTTTTTTTGCTTTCCCCATTGCAGCGTCAATCTTTGGAAATCAATTAATTGCAAAGATAATACTTTTTAATTTGGGAGTAGAAATGGCTATTTGGACAGTGGGTGTTTGGGTTTTGGCATCAACCCAGTTTAAACTTATTCGATTAGTTAATCCTCCAATTATTTCGATAATCCTTGCTTTATTCATAAAGGAAATAGGCGGTCAGCAAATAATGCCAGGATTTTTATGGGAAATAATTTCTTTACTTGGAAATTGTGCGATTCCAATAGGCTTACTTTTAATTGGAGGTAATTTTGCAGACTTGGCTAAAGGATTTAAACTATCTAAAGGAAATCGGGTAGAAATTTCATCCATTTTAGTTCGGCTGATAATTGTACCATTTTTAATGTTTTGTTATGCCTGCAAAGGACCCATTCCATATGGTATGGACTGGCTTAAAGATATACTGATAGTACAAATGGCAATGCCATCAGGAATATTCGCAATTGTGATTGTTAAGAGCTACTCAGAGAATACAATTACTGCAATGAGAGCAATCTTAGCAAGCACTGTATTTTGCCTACTTTCTACTCCTATTTGGCTATACCTCGGTATTAACTTTGCGAAATAAAGTGTTTAGGTGCTAGCGTTTTCGTATTTGGATTTAGCGTCTAAAGTTTCAAATATATTGGTAAGGGCGAGTCTTAACTTATTATACTCTTCCGCGTAAATTACAGATATAAGATAATTTTTAAATTCTTTACGATCTCTAATGATCTTGAGATCGAGTTCCTCCATCTCTTGAGCAAATTTAATGTGCATTTTGTCAATTTCTGAATCGAATTTTTTGTGCTCCTTTTCAATATGTTGTTTGGCCCGTGCAACAGCACCAATAAGATTTTGACTGTTTCGACAATCTTTCGATGTAAAGTCATGAAAAGAGATGATACCAGAGGCTAGTGCAGCACCAAAGGCAGTAAGTTCGAGTTCACCTTTCTGACTCTCCTTAGTCGCCCAACCTTCAATCGCTTTGAGTAATCGGGAAACTGATGCTTTAGCTTCGTCTGAATCTGAAATATGTACGGAGTCTTCGTCCATTTTTACTAGGGTAAATTAAAATTAATATGATAGAATGAATAACAATGATAGCATTAAAAGCTACTTGTCAAATTTTTTTGCCTAGTTTTCTTTAATATTTTGTAATGATTTAAGTCTTTTTTTACATTATTGCTGAGTAAAATCAGACCTAAGATATTTGGAAATGCCATTCCTAAAATCATTAAATCGCTAAAATCTAAAATATTAGTAGCTGTTACGATTGATCCTAAAAAAGTAAAAATGAGGAAGAGCATTTTATAAATAAATGATGATCTGTCTCCAAACAGCCAAACCCAGCACCTTTCTCCATAATAAGACCAAGATATCATTGTAGAGAAGGCAAAAAGAAATACTGCAATTGACAGTAAATACGGGAACCAGGAAATAACGCTGCCCATCGCTGCAGAAGTGAGTGCACCACCTTGGTTGGCAGAAATAAAGCCTTGGTTTGCAGGTTCCAGATAGGATCCGGTAACAATAATTACTAATGCAGTCATGGAACAAACGATAATTGTATCAATAAAAGGTTCGAGCAATGCAACAACCCCTTCCTCAACAGGATGAGATACTTTTGCGGCGGAATGAGCAATTGCAGCTGAGCCAATACCTGCTTCATTCGAGAAGACTGCTCTTTTTACCCCTATTATTAAGACACCTAGAAATCCTCCAAATGCAGCGTCAGGTGAAATTGCCTGACTAAGAATTAAACTTATAGCATCAGGAATTTGATCCGCTAAAATGATTAAAATGTAAGAACAGGCTAAAAGATAAACCGCACACATAAAAGGAACGACAAAAGAGGCTACCTTAGCTATGCTTTTAATTCCTCCAATTATGACCAAACCAACTAATAAACTTAAAGTAAGACCATATACCCAGGGATAATTAGAAAGAGTAGGAAAAACGGTTTTAATTAAATCAAGCGATTGTACAACTTGGAATGCATTCCCTCCGCCAAATGAACCGCCAATGCAGAGAAGACAGAAAAGACCTGCCAAGAATCCTCCAAGATGCTTTAGGTTCATTTC
>JAURQA010000279.1 GCA_030836345.1 Bacteroidota bacterium | reverse complement strand
TTTTAAATCTCATTGGTGCGGAGCCTGATATATGCAGAGTACCTATCATGGTAGATAGCAGTAAATGGGAAGTAATTGTTGCAGGCCTCAAGTGTTTGCAGGGGAAGGGTATTGTAAATTCAATTTCCCTAAAAGATGGTGAAGAAGAGTTCAAAAGAAAAGCCCGTATTATCAAACGCTTTGGAGCTGCAACAGTGGTTATGGCTTTTGACGAAACAGGCCAGGCAGATTCCTATCAGAGAAGAATTGAAATTTGCCAACGGAGTTATGATATTTTAGTGGACCAAGTGGGCTTTAATCCACATGACATTGTTTTTGATCCCAATATTTTAACAGTAGCTACGGGAATGGATGAGCATAATAATTATGCTGTTGATTTTATACGGGCTACAAGATGGATTAAAGAAAATTTGCCACATGCTAAGGTGAGTGGAGGTGTAAGTAATATTTCCTTTAGTTTTAGAGGTAATGATGTGGTGCGTGAGGCCATGCATTCAGCCTTTTTATACCGTGCTATTCAAGAGGGAATGGATATGGGAATTGTAAACGCTGGTATGATTGAGGTATATGATGAAATACCTGAAGAACTATTGATAAAAGTAGAAAATGTTTTATGGAATAAACATCCCAATGCCACAGAAGAATTAATTCAATTCGCCGAAACAGTTAAAGGCAAAAAACAAGAAGTAGCGCAAGTAAAGGAGTGGAGAAACTTGCCCATTAATGAACGCTTATCCCATGCTTTAGTTAAGGGTATGGACGAGTTTATTGAGGAGGATACCGAAGAGTGTCGCCAGCAATTTAATAAACCATTAGAGGTTATTGAAGGGCCTCTTATGGATGGAATGAATGTGGTGGGAGATTTATTTGGTGCAGGAAAGATGTTTCTTCCTCAAGTGGTAAAAAGCGCAAGGGTTATGAAAAAAGCCGTCGCGTATTTGCAACCTTTTTTAGAAGCAGAAAAACAAGAGATAGACGGAAAAGGAGCGGGTAAAATTTTACTCGCCACTGTAAAGGGAGATGTTCATGATATTGGAAAAAATATTGTTGGAGTAGTGCTCGCGTGCAACAATTATGTCATTGAAGACATGGGCGTTATGGTTCCTGCCGATAAAATTCTAAAACGTGCAGAAGAGTGGGGAGCTGATATTATAGGCCTCAGCGGCTTAATTACTCCAAGCTTAGATGAAATGGTTGATGTGGCAACGGAAATGCAAAAAAGAGGTATGAAACAGCCATTACTTGTGGGTGGAGCAACTACAAGTAGAATGCATACCGCGGTAAAAGTCGCTCCAGAATATGCCAACACGGTGGTGCATGTTTTAGATGCGAGTAGGGCTGTTCCTGTCGCAGGTCAGTTATTGGATCCAGAAAACAAATCAGGGTTTTCCAAAAAGATTAAAGAAGAATACAAAAACCTAAGTATTTCTCATGCTGAAAAACAAAAAAACAAAGATATTTTAACTTATGAACAGGCGGTTCAGAATAAGCAAATATGTAACTTTTCAACCATTCAAAAGCCTAACTTTTTGGGAATACAAAATATAGAGAATTACCCTTTAGAGCATTTAGTTGAAACAATTGATTGGACCCCATTTTTTCAAACATGGCAATTGAAAGGTCAATATCCAGCTATACTTAAAGATACTGTAGTAGGCGAAGAAGCCACCAAACTATTTAATGACGCCAAGGCCATGTTAGATCAAATGATTTCTGAAAGATGGGTGCAAGCTAATGGCGTATTTGGGATCTTTCGAGCTCAGTCAAAGGGGGATGATATCGAGGTTTTGGATGAGAATGGAATTGTAATTAAGACCTTTCACACATTGCGCCAACAACGGAAGATGTCACAAGGAATTCCAAACCTAGCACTGGCTGATTACATTGCGCCAAGTGATGATTATATTGGTTGTTTTGCTGTGACTGCTGGATTGGGCATCGAAAATAAAATAAAAGTATATGACGATAGTGGAGATGATTATAACTCTATTCTTCTCAAAGCTCTAGCCGATCGGTTGGCGGAATCGTTTGCAGAAAAGTTGCATCGTGAGGTAAGAACAAAGTATTGGGGATACGCCAAGAATGAAAATCTGAGTAATGAGGAACTGGTTAAAGAGGAATATCAGGGAATAAGACCGGCCCCAGGCTATCCTGCTTGTCCGGACCATTTAGAAAAACCAAGCATTTTTGAATTGTTGGGTGCAAACTCTGTGGGAATTGAACTTACAGAAAGCATGGCCATGTGGCCAGCTGCTGCAGTTTCGGGTTATTATTTCGCCCACCCCCAGAGCAAGTACTTTGGTTTGGGAAAAATAGGTGAGGACCAATTAAAGAACTATGCAGACCGTAAAGGAATTAATATTGACGTGGCAAGGAAATGGTTAAGGCCAAGTTTGTTGTAATCGAAGAAAAACAACTGTTTTAGCGCTTAACACAGAATAGGAGTCTTATAATTCTCAGCTTCTATTAACTCATGCCGATGAAACGATTACTAATAGTAATCCTACTTAATCAATTATTAAATCTTTATTTACAGAAAGGATTGAAAGACTCTCTAAATAAGATAGCACGCATTTTTTAATTTCCGAGGATCTTATTCCAAACAGTGATTACTTGATTTATTTGGCTTGTTTAAACCAAATTTACGACATCTCTCCTGCTGTTATGGCTGGTGCCTTCCAGGTCATTCAAAATACTAGAGATGGTTTTTAATTATTATGAGAACGTATTCGAATATATGATGGATCTTTCCGACAGCTTTGATAAGCATTATTTATTGAATCACAGTTATTTCGATTCACTGGTTTTGGGTCTTTCTTGGTTGCAGGCTTCTAGATTTATTAAATGGCTGGCGGATCGGTATTATCAACATGGTCTGGCTAAACGCAATTCTATGTATGGTGAGAAACAGTCAAGTGTTTGATATTTTTAACAGGATCATAGCTCAGTAAATTAGAAAGAAAAATGTCGTTTGGAGGTTTAAGGATATGGCTAGCACTTGAGTTGTGACCTTAAATCTGAAATACCAAATAATTATTTATCCCTAATAACCATAACGGATCCTCTTACAAGTTTCGACTTGCTGCCTCTAAACTTATATTTAAAAATGTAGAAGTAAGTTCCGTCGGGGACTTGGGAACCGGTGTTAAATACTTTTCCGTTCCAGTGATAATTTTTATCTTCGCTATGGAATACATGCTCATTCCATCGGTTATAAATGTCCACTTCAAATTCCTCTGTCCCTTTAACCAAGAATTTATATCTATCGTTCTTACCATCTTCATTTCCAGGGGTAAAAACATTGGCTAGGTAAAGGAAAATATTTAGTTCAATGGGTTTACATATAGTGTCCCTACACCCATTTTCATTTTCTGCAACTAAGCAAATCCATATTTCTCCACCTTGTTCATAAGCATTACAAATGGTTTTTCCAGTGGTGAGCTCATCGAGATTAAATTTCTCCCCCGATTTTAGAATATCTGAGTTATGGTAAAAACCCCATCTAAACGTAGTGCTATTAATCGAGGTTTCCGTAAAGCAAATTTTGGGAGTTAAGGTTGTATCAATGGTAAAATCTGCAATAACAGAATCTACAAAAAAGCGTAAAGTGTCAGGCTCATCTGAGCATTTTGGTGGAGGCCAGTTGAGATCAAAGGTGGCATTGTGAATTACTTGATATTGCCCAGGGATTCTAAAAGAGACCTTGGTTTGCTTACCGCTCGTATCAAAAAATATATTTTGTCCATTGGGGCCTTTTGCACTCCATTGATAATTATTATAGGCACTTGAACTTTCGTCAATAAACGTTTGCACTTGACCTGGACAAAGAATCTCTTCTTCCAGCCTACCTTCTATAGGCTCCTTGTCTTTTACAATGGCGATCATTTTAAAAATGTTGGTATCCGCCGGAAAGTTCCCACTGCAGAAAGCCCGAATATTTGGGGGAACAAAAATGCTGTCGTATTGCGTGAGCTTTATTAAATAACGACCAGGGGCTTTGTATATGTAAGATTGAAAAGTGTCACTTTTATTATTAAAAACACCATCACCAAATTCCCACTTCCACTGGCTCGCCGGAGTTGCTTTTAAAGTAGTATTCTGAAAATGTGCAGTGTCTCCCAAACATAGATAAATAATATTACTATCTGTGCCAACAAATTTGAACCGAGGTTCTGGGCCAGGAATCTTAACTTTCTTAACGATGGAAGATTCACACCCATTTTCTGTGGTAATGGTGAGCGTTATGGCTTTTTCCCCCCTAAATTCATAGAGATGACCTATGCTTTTAGGGAAACCTGGCTTAGTAAAATCTTCTCTAGTAAAAATAGATGGTTGAGAAGTATCTCCCCATTCGATTACCCATTTTTGAATGAACGGTTTTTGCTTATTTGGACATTTATTTTTTGCCAGAATCCAAGGTTCCAAGAAAAAGGAACTGTCAACCAAGGTAACAAAGTTCCTACAATTCGTAATATCAAAGTCATTCTTAAAGTTGGGCCTAGGTTCAATAACATAAATATTTTGGCTAAAGGTATCCCTACAACCCATACTATCCATGGTTATAGAGCTAAAAAGATATACTCCAGTATCTCCGCTGTAATACATGGGTGGAGTTCCAAAACGACTTATTGGAATGGTGTCAGTGGAACTTAGAATACCACCCGTGGCGCCATGAGGGTAACTTCCGTTGTAGGTGCTAGGGCTGGTCGAATTATCAAATGCGTTCCAATCCCAAATAGGAGGCATTTCACGATCCTTTTTTCCTGCTTTGTAATCGTTTTGCCTTTGAGTATTTGCCCATTGCGCTTCGGGTCCAAAGTACCAAGGTAAAGTGCCAGAGAAATACTCAATTTGTGGAATAAACTTGAATTCATCAATTGCAGCAGAACACAAAATGGTATCTGTAAAATGAATCTGATGATAAAACCCCGAGGTTATTCTGGCAAAGTCATTTTTAAAACAGCGATTATCATAATTAGAAATGGAACTTACTAAGTATCCCGTATTATGCTTGGTTGTAAAACGATGGCTATGCAAATATTTTTTTCGGATAACTCCGCTGGGTAAAGTATCAAGTCCTATTTCCTTATGATTATAGCCAACCAAAGCTGTATCTCGTGGATGCAAAACATATCTTTGCCTCGGTTTAATCGTATAAAAGGGTGAGAGGTTAAGTCCGGCAGTATCCAAACAACCAAAGGATCCAGTATTAGGGTCATTAATAACTCCTATCCCATTCCAAATAAGTTGTATTAATTCTTTATCCGTTAAGTTATTGGTTTCAAACCCTTTATAAAAAGCCATGGTTTCTAAAATCTCTCGAGACTTACTTAGGTCAATAATGGTGTCAAAAGCGGTTGCAAAACCAGTTAAAATAGTATCACTGGTAATTATTGGAGTAACCGAGGTTGAATTTTTACATTCATCGTGCCTCTGCTGACCAACCTGCTTGATGAGAACGGCATAATTATAGTATTTCTTTATAGTCTTGTTTCTTAAAATGGAATACATTTTTGCCAACGAATCTGAACTCCAGAACTTAGTATCATTAAGCAAGTGAGAAGAATGCGTCAAATGCTTTTCTGGAATAGTCAAGTCTGTCCGCCAGAACATATGATCTCTAATTACTTCTTGGTAATTTAGATTTTTATCTCTTCCTGTAAACGGACTCTCGAAATAGTAATCATGCAAATTAAAGTCTTCCAAATTGTAGGGTTTGGAGGCATGCATGTGGTAATAAATATCATCGCCTTTGCACACATGAACGTAGTTTCCTTCTTTAGCAACAGGATCAAATATCTTTAACTTAAAAATGGGTGGTTGAAAGTTCACCAAATCATGATACCAAAAAGTATCCCTACAAACAGGTCTGTTATAAAACTGTCCCACTCCATTGGTCATAATAATTCCAACTGTTTTATACCCAAATGAATCTCTGCCTGGAACGTACGAAATAGAAGCCGAAGTAGTGGCGCCTCCTAATTTATTATAAAGGGATGAATCTAGACGTCCGTTTGCATAAACAAAGGAGCTCTTGGGATTGGCAGAGTCCTTATTAATGAAAACCAAAGGAGCACTGCACCCCGGCTTTAAGTAAGTAAGATCTAGATCCAATTTATAATCAGGTATGGGAATAGGGCAAAATGGTTTGGTAACAATGGGCCTTATTCTATATCCACCGGCCTTGGGGTTCATGATGGAAACCGTCTCCTCATCAAAAGAGGTGCATTTCAGCACGCTGCAGGTATCTTTTTCCTGAAGCCGAACTTTATAACATTGGATAATTTCGGATTGGAATAATCGTTCAAATAGTAAGGAATCTACTTTGTAACTGTTTTCAAAGTCCTTCAATTTGTTTACATGTGCAACCGAGATTCGCTTGGCGCGAGGATGACTATTTTTATACTGGGTCCAATAATTCTTAAACAATCGATTAGTAAAACCAACCCTTCCAAGAATAAAATTAAAGGACCCAGAGGTATTGGTTTTAATAATTTGATGCTTCTTCAAGCGCAGGGTTCGTGGGCCATTTAAACTATTAAAAGGTAAGTTTGTTGAGTCGCTTATTAACAACGATTGACCGGTCGGAATATGAATTATCACTGAACTTGTTATTCGTTCCTCTCCTGGACCTACAAAGGTTTTTCCAGCAAAGTACTGTACATGTTCACCAGCATAAAGGTTTAAATAATCCGTAGAGTCCTGAGTACTCGCAGGGACGAATATAAATGAGTCTGAATAGTAAATGAATGAATCTGCTGGGTAAATAGGTCTTTCGAAGCAGGTTCCGTTTTGGGTATTAAAGGCCGTTTCATAAATAGAACGAGCTCCAAAATCATACGTCTTAACAAGATTCCAGCTTTTGTATACATGTACAGGTTCTTCCTGGGTGGAAACATTACAATTGCTAAATCTATTTATGTTTAGGTGATAGTTAGTTGTGCATTTGTAGGCATATTTATCTCCAAAGTCCCAGTGCCTTTGTAAACAAATGGGGTCATAGGTTCTTTCTTGTCCGATGGCTTTAAGGGTGTTTCTTTTACTCGGATCAAAAATGTGTTTTATTTTTTTGGTAACTGTATCATAATAGGACTTGTCATCATTAAGCATATGACTGTCGTTGTGATAGTATTTGGAGTTATTGGGAAAGAATACCGGGTAATAGTCTTTAAAATCACATTGATAGGCCTGCCTCTCATCAATTCGGCCA
>JAURQA010000278.1 GCA_030836345.1 Bacteroidota bacterium | reverse complement strand
TTCGGTATGTTTACCGCTTCTTCCTCCGTAATATTCTTTTGAGTCTGAAACCTGTGGAATCTCCAGTCCTGCTTCTAATATGACGGCGCCCACTTCTTTTTCCCAAATAGTTCTGCATTCATCCTCACCAGAGAATATTTCCGCTTCGCTAAGTTCTTTATCATACTCACTTGGTTCAAATAGACTTAGGGCCATTGGATACGCTTTGTTTAGCGCATTTTGAATTCGAGTTTTACTCTCCTCATTTCCTTCGGCTAAATCTTTAATCCAAATATTGGCATGCATGGTATGATATTTTAATTCTCCTCTAAACTTCTTACATACCATAGCAAGAGGTTCAAAGATGCTATTGGATAACATATCAAATCGGATCGCATCTGCATAATCGTATAAGAAATGCCTAACCAATGAAAAATCATATTCTCCTATGGGTTGTTCCACCAACTGAGAGCAGTGGAAACTTGATGCGTTACGTGTAAAAGCGACCGTATCAGGTTCCTGTTCACCCATTTCATGAAGTATGTTGTAAATAGCTAGGGATTGTCCTATTTTATCTTGAGCCATGCTACTAAAGGCTATATCTTCCTCTAGGATTGGACCCATTCCGGTCCATTCACTATTTCTGTGACCTATAATCAAAAGATCATCTGCCATTTTGTATAATAGATGTTTAAGTCCTTCTACGTGTCTTTCTGTAAGCTCCATTATTTTGAGGTCCTTTCTTTATATTTTTTGATTCTATCTAATACTTTATAGGACTCTGGATTCCTATGGGTCTTCTCATCCAAGGTATCAAAAATATCTGAGTCTTCATATTCAGTTGTTGCAACATCTGAGGTTTTAACAACCCATATATTTACACATTCACCTCTTCGGGCGTATTGTTCTTTTGCAAAAAGTACCGCGATTTTCTTGTTGGCTGCATGAACGGATCCAACATGAATATGATGTACGCCTCTTTTTGTTTGGGCAAAAACTTCATATGTCTGAAATTGATCCAGTTTTTTTAACACTACAGATTCCTCTGTTTCATTAATTGAGGAGCGATTTACACGAGGGTCTAAAGAAACAATTTTCATACTTGTATTAGCTCAATGGTGTAACATATGTTTCGGTTTCTTTTAATAAAGCTTTACGCACCCATTGACCATTCTCCTCAGCCGTTCTTCGAACAGCAAGTCTCTCTGCATTGCAGGGTCCTCCTCCATTGATTACACGCTTGAATTCTTCCCAATCAGGTTCTGTATAATCCCACTTACCAGTTTCCTCATTCTTCTTTAAGTTTGGATCCGGAAGGGTTAAACCTAAATCCCATATTTTTGGAACATACATATTAAGAAACTGCTGACGCATATCATCATTAGAAGCCATTTTAACTTTCCATCGCATAAGGGTTTCCGAGTGAATGGAATCTTTATCTGAAGGACCAAAGAAATGCATGATTGGAGGCCACCATCGGGTTAAGGCATCTTGCACCATTTCGCGTTGCTTAGAAGTTCCTGTGGCCAAAAAGACAACATTATCATGTCCATATTTTAAGTGAAAAGATTCTTCTGCACAAATGCGCTCTAATGCTCTGCAATAAGGACCATAACTACCTCTGCTGTTCGCAAGCTGATTAACAATAGCTCCCGCATCGATTAGCCAGGCAATTACAGCACTGTCCGCCCATGTTTTGGCAGGGTAGTTGAAAACATTACTGTACTTGCTCTTACCGCTAATTAAGTCGTTTATCATGTCTTCTCGACTTTTTCCTAAAGTCTCTGCTGCATTGTAAAGAAGTTGGGCATGTCCTACTTCATCTTGAACTTTTGCCATAAGCGCAAGTTTTCTTCTGAAACCGGGAGCACGAGTAATCCAAGTTCCCTCGGGTAAGGAGCCAATGATTTCACTATGGGCATGTTGCTCAATCATACGAACTAGCTGCTTCCGATACATTGCGGGCATCCAGTCTTTGGGCTCTATTTTTTCTCCTCTTAAGATACGTGCTTCAAATTCTGCTAGTTTTTCTGGGTTTTCACCTTCTACCAAGCTCGAATTTGCTTTCTTTGGGTCTATATATGCGTTTCCGTACATGATTTATAATTCTTTAATTCCGTTTATTAATATTTTTGAGAGAATGTTACAGAGCTCTTCTACTTTAATCTCTCCATTAGGCTTATACCACTGTTCAATGGCATTTAAAGAGGATAGTACTGATATAACGACCATCTTATAAGAACTGTTTTCAAAATTATTATGGGACTCATCATCCTTTAATATTTTCCTAAGCCCCCGTTCATATTCATCTCTCATACTTAAAAACTTGCTGTAATGAGGTTCACTTAGGTGTTTCCACTCGTATAAAAAGACATGGGCTGCATCCATATTTCCAACCAATATATTTACATGATTACTAATGAAAGTATGCAGTTTATCCAGAGGCTTTTCATCACTTTTCAAAATGGAGTTCAGGCTATCAATGAACTGGTTCGCTAATTCAAAACAATTATCCGTTAATATATCCTCTTTGCCTTTGATGTGATTGTACAAACTTGCTGCTTCAATGCTCATACCCGAGGCTATATCTCTCATAGATGTACCCACATATCCCTTATTTTTCATAAGTTTTATGGAAGTTTGAAATATTTGCTCTCTTCTCGTCATTGATTTTACATACTAACGTTTGTTAGTATGTGGCAAATATAGCGAACTTTGGTTAAAAAAAAAGAAATTTTAAAAATAGATGAGGGCGTAAGGGTCGTTTTACCTATTTGAAAATTTCGCTCGTGCTAGGCTAAGATCTTCTGGTGTGTCAATGCCTATACTTGGAGTTTTGCTTTCAACACAATGGATGGCATATCCATTCTGGATCCATCTGAGTTGTTCCAAAGATTCTGATAGTTCTAAAGAGCTTGGCGCTAGGGCTGTGATTTCTTTTAGAATAGCACTTCGGTATGCATATATTCCCATGTGAGCTTTGAACTTCTGGGTGTCTCTATTATCGTATGGGATGACTGAACGTGAGAAATAGAGCGCAGTATTTTTATTGCTGCTTACGAGCTTTACATTATTTTTTGATTGAGCTGCTTCACGGCTTATGGTATGGAAGGCCGTTGCAATTTGGCATTCTGGTTGATCAAAACAAGCCACCAAATCAAGCACAATTTTAGGGTCTAGAAAAGGTTCGTCACCTTGGATATTTACAATGATGTCAGGAATGGTATCTAAATGGTCTAGGCACTCCCTTATTCGATCTGTGCCCGTAGCATGGTTTGACTGGGTCATCATTGCTTGGCCAAAAGTATTAACATGGCTAAATATTCGGTCATCATCGGTTGCTACCAAAATAAATTGAGCAGTTTGTATTGAAGAAGCATTCTCTACTACTCGTTGAATAAGTGTTTTCCCTTTTATATCCTCCAAAGGCTTACCCGGAAGACGAGTGCTTGCGTATCGGGAAGGTATAATTATTCCAAAGCTTTTCACTTAAAATTTAATAGATTTTTCATTTTGTAAAAAATATCGATATTCTCATATACCCCTTGAAATTTTTCTTCTCCTGGGCCAAATGCAAATACAGGTACCATGATGCCAGAATGGTGGGTGTTATGAAACAATAGTTTGGGCTTGGTGCTGGATGCATCAGAACCCATTAGTCCAAGTCCTCCAGTTTCATGATCGGCTGTTATAATGACCAAGGTTTCACCATCCTTCTTTGCCCAGTCAAGCACATGCTTAACGCAAGAATCAAAATCAAGCATTTCTTTCACCACATAATCTCCATCATTATTGTGTCCACCCCAGTCAATTTGACTTCCTTCCACCATAAGCATAAACCCTTTATCATTTGTTAATTTATCCAAGGATAGCATGGTATTATTGGTTAAAAAAGAGCCTCTTCCTTCACTTATTTGCGCAGGGTGAAATGAGGTATCGTAAAAGGAAACGTATTTTGAGCTGGTGGGAGTTGTTGTCTTTCCAATAGTTACCTGATAACCTAAGCTTCGTAATTTTGCCGTATCAAATACAGGAAACCCTCCTCCAGCAGCAATATCTACTGTTCCATTATAGAAGTCTGCAGCAATATCAGTATGCAGCTCTCTATTATAGCGATGGGAATAAAAACATGCCGGAGTTGCGTGCGTTAATGCACAAGAAACGACAAGACCCGTTTTCATTTGATTTGATTTAGCGAACTCAAAAATAGTCCTTGGGCTTGAACTATCCGGTAAAAAACTAATCATGCCATTGTTCGTTTTGTACCCAGTACTCATTGCTGTGGCGCCTGCTGCGCTATCTGTTATAAAGTTATCAGCGCTGGAAGTATTGCATAAACCAATGATTTGGGCCAATTCAAAAATATTTAATTGCTTTTTATTTAAAGCGTAACCCGCACATAATTGCGCTAAACCCATACCATCACCAATCATAAGAATAATGTTTTTAGGATTCTTTTTTTTGACCGGTGGATTGCACTTAGCCATACTAATGCTAAGACAAACCATTGTTATCAATGATGCATATCTCATTGCTTCAAAGATAATTCAGTTTGATTTAGTTTGAGTGGTTAAGGGTTTCTATTTTAAAAAAACATGATTACAAAAAAAAAGCCTCAATGACTGAGGCTTCTATGTTTTTTATTATTGTTTAT
>JAURQA010000277.1 GCA_030836345.1 Bacteroidota bacterium | reverse complement strand
TTTCCAAATCTTCCTTCACCCGTACTTTTGGGTTTCCAAAGAATGGTTTTATTCAAAGCCACCAAACGGTCTTTGAACGCCGTGGTTTTAATAAACCAACTTTTTAAAGGATAATATAAAATGGGTTTATCCGTGCGCCAACAATGCGGATAATTGTGTTCGTACTTTTCTACTTTAAACGCCTTGTTTTCTTCTTTTAATTTAATGCAGATGCGCTCATCGACATTGAGGTATTTATCGCGTCCTTGCTTTATTCGCTCTGCTTCTAATTCTTCCTCCTTGTAGTACGAAGCCTTTACATATTCTCCTGCAAAATCAGTAACCTCATCTACAAGTTTACCTTGCCTGTTTACCAAGGTTAGGGAGTCTATTCCATTTTGATCAGCCACTCTTTTATCGTCAGCACCAAAACTGGGCGCCAAATGAACAACACCTGTTCCATCGCTAGTACTCACAAAGTCCGCCAAAAGAGTAACAAATGCTTTGCCTTCGGGTTGAACGTAGGGCAATAATTGCTCGTATTTCATTCCAGCTAAATCAGTTCCCTTATGTTCAGATACTATTTTCCATGGATATACCTTAGCACCCTCTTCTAATGGGGGCAGTTCATCCACTTCGGCTTCTGGTTTAAAATACGCGCTTAAACGATCCTTGGCCAAGTATACCTGTATAGGCTCCTTGGTGTATTGATTGTAAGTGGCTATTTTAACATAATTTATCTTAGCTCCTAAAGCTAAAGCCGTATTGCTTGGCAAAGTCCAAGGAGTCGTCGTCCAGGCTAAAAAGAAATCATTGGTTGTTCCCTCTACCTTAAACTGTGCAATGGCACTGGTATCTTTTACATTTTTATAGGTTCCCGGTTGATTGAGCTCGTGACTACTTAAACCTGTTCCGGCAGCTGGACTGAAGGGTTGAATGGTGAATCCTTTATAAATTAGACCCTTGTCGTACAGTCTTTTTAGCAGTGCCCATAGCACTTCAATGTAATCGTTCTCGTAGGTAATATAGGGATTGTCTAAATCTACCCAATACCCAATTTTTTCAGTTAATTCATCCCAAACATCCTTAAACTTTAAGACGTCTTCCTTGCATTCTTTGTTGTAGTCTTCAACAGAAATTTTGTTCCCTACATCCTCTTTCCGAATCCCCAATCGTTTCTCCACCTGCAATTCCACAGGTAAACCATGAGTATCCCATCCTGCCTTGCGTTCTACCCTGAAGCCTTGCAGGGTTTTATACCTACAAAACGTATCTTTAATGGCTCGCCCCATCACATGGTGTATGCCAGGCATTCCGTTGGCACTTGGCGGCCCCTCATAAAAAACATACGGTCTATCCTTCGGTCTGGATTCTACGCTTTGTTGGAAAACGTTCTTGCTCTCCCAATAGGCTTTCACTTCTTTTTCAAGAGCTGGCCAGTTCATGTGCTTCAGTGTAGGATACATAGGTATTTAAGGCTGCGAAATTAGTAAAAAATGAGCGTTTATTTTAGGGTTTTGTAGATTAGGAAGATGAACTCTCCGAATGCCTTAGGCAAATCTCAACGAAAACTTCAAAAGTTCTATTGACAATTAGAACTTAATCTCCAAAGTTGGTTAGTCCATTGCCCATTATGCATAAGGACAATACCTCCATCACATTCAAATGTAATTCCCATTGGTGTTCCATCTAACACTAAGGTATCTCCATTAAAGCTGTACGTTTTGGTACCTGGAATTCTATCTGAACTATCTAAGGCATTAAAATCTGTATCGATTGCGTAACTCGTGTATCTTATTCCATCTACGAACTCATACATTGTATTTGCATCTGCTCTATTTTCACTCGGTGACCAAAGCCATTTACCCTCGATTGAATAACGAGGTTCGATTGGATTTACTGATTCTTTTTCGCAACTCATAAATGTTACTACTGTTAATAAAATTAATAATGTCACTAATAATTTTTTCATTTTCTAGTTGTTTCTACTTCTGATGCAATGTTACGAAAGTTCTGCATAAATCCTCTCACGTTAAGGGTTAAAAGATAAAGGGTTAAAGAGCGCAGGAAATTTATTTTAAATTTTGGAGCGGCAGTAGCTCTAAAATCTAACTTATCTACTTAAGGGATGAACATAAAACCCTTAAATCTTAAAGCCCGCTGTAATTTGGAAGATGGTTAATTTCAGTTGATTTTCCATCCCCTGTAAGCCCTCGTCCTCTGTGTAGTAGGGTATAAAATAGTTGTAGCTGTTGGAATACTGGATAGCTGCATCGAGATAGAAGTCCTTATCAATAATACCTATACCCGCAGATACGATGGATTTAGATTTTGTGAGTAAAGATCCTCTTTGGACCACGGAACGATTGTATCCACTGGGTTGGTTAATGTACCCAAGGCGGAGACGAAGGGTTTGATCCTTATTATTGGCCATGGGATGATTGTACTCCATTCCAAACCGACTGATAATGGTTGCCCGAAAAAGGTTATTAATTTCGATGTTCTCTCTATCGTAAGAAGCATCATCAGCATAAAATTCCGACTTTCTATAATTGAGGTAAGAGAAATCTGCATTAAACATAAATCGCTTATCCATCATCCAATTTAATCCAAAATGACTGGTGGCCGGAGTAGTAATATTGTAGTCATACGTATTATCTGGATCTGTAAATTCTCTCAATGATTTTATAACAGGCGAGGCTTTATCATCCAAAACGGTCGTTAAATCATAGCCAAAACTGGTTTTGAGATTATATGTAATTCCACTGTTGTATCCAAAACCCAACTTTACTCCAGAACCCATATCAACAATGGCCCCTAAATTAATTCCAAGCCCATTTCCTTTATCAAAAAACTTTCTGCGGTAAAACAACTGTTCAATATCTGCGTCTTGATTAGATCTCAGGTCGGTTTCTTCCAAATAGTAATCCTCCGTAAACCGAATAGTATTGTATGAAACAGAGGCACCAATCTGAAATTTGTAATCAAAATTAGCCCCTATACCAAAGGAATACGAATACTTATTTCCTTTGCGTTTAACCGAACCAATATGGTCAAAATCAGAATCTGTACTATCGTAAGCCGATACATATTGACCCGTAGATGAATTGTAAGCGATAGCACCCGCGTTATAAGCAATATAATCCAAGTAGCCTCCTTCTAAATCATTGGGCGCATACCCATAGCTATTGGCATCAGTAGCAAAATGATCCGTAATGGAATTGCTTGTATTGTTTCCTTGAAAAGAATAATTCTCCGTAAAATCCGTCACTTTATTAATTCCAAAGTTCCAGGCAGTAGAAACTAGACCTTTTTTTGCTGGACGTCCATTGCGATCGTACCTAATTTTTGGAATAACGATATTTACATTAGGCATACTAAACTTACTACCATCGCCATTGCTTGCCGTTCCAAAGTACGTGTTATCGCTAGAAAAACTTCGATTATAAAGACTAATCTGAAATTCCGAACGTCTAAAATTTCCCAAACCTGCAGGATTCAGAAGCACTGCTACAGGGTCTGCACCTATAGCGCTCATTGTGCCACCCATTCCCATGGTTCTGGCACTGTATGGAATATCAAACTGAGAGTACCGATAGGCTTCTGTAATTCCCTGTGCCTGAACAGCAACCATCAAGATGATTGCACTAAGGGTAAGTATTAACTTTTTCAATGGTATGAGTGAATAGTGAGTTTTGTTAATTATCGTCGTCGACCGCTACCACCGCCAGAACTATTGCTGCTTCGCGATTTGCCTCCACCAGAAGGGCTGCTGGTGTTTCGTGTTGCTTTCCAAACATTGGTTGCGCCATCATTGCTTCGACTTTTTTGACGTGTGCTAGAGGACGTATTAGAGGGATACGATCTGCTTTGCGTACGATTTACTTGCACAGGAACAGAGCTATTGTACCGGCGTTTGCTGTTGCGCACTACATCACTCTTACCCATACTTGTTTGGGTTGCATTACTACTATTAAACCAAGTGCTGTTTCCTGATGAACTGCTTCCCCAGGTAGCATTATTATTTCCATTTCCGAAAAAACTCATGCCCGGGTTTCTCGAATAATACATTTGGTTATAAAAGGCCCAACTTGGATCGTAAAACCCATTGTATCCTCCGTAAAACATGCCATTATTTACTCCACTGAAAGGAGAATAAAAAGAGGACATTCCCATTCCATAGTTAAAATAGGGATTCATGTTATACATCCCAAAATTGTTGCGGTAAGGATTTCCGTAATACCCATTCATGCGCGCTCTGGGAGCACAATACCCGTTAAAATTATTCATGCGATCTCGGTACGACTGCCCGTAACTACGCGTTCCTCGATTGTTTGTTTTGTTGCGGTTTTTATACTTTCTATCTGCCACCAACATAGGGTCTGGCATAGAATATACAGGGTGAGATTCTAAATCTTTCGGTTCAAAATAAGCATCATCATAATTTACATTACTCGACGTACTAGCTACTTTTTGCGTGGTACAAGCCGAGAAAAGAATGGCCGAAGCCCCTAAGTATATAAATAAACCTTTCATCATCGCGTATACAAAGATACAAAAAGTATTCCATAATACCCCTTCAAAAGGGGCCGCAACAAGCTGTCAACATTGGCATGAAGGGGATTCCAGAAAAACGGCCAAAAAAACCTCCCTTAGTTTTTAGCATTTCAGATTTAAATAATGGTGTCAATAATACTAAGACATGCAATTATCTTTGCACCCTCAAATGGCTTTTAAAAGAATAAAACGCAGCGAAAATTATAGTGAATGGTATAATAATTTGGTGAAAGATGCCGATTTAGCCGAACACAGTGCCGTAAAGGGATGCATGGTTATTAAACCTTA
>JAURQA010000276.1 GCA_030836345.1 Bacteroidota bacterium | reverse complement strand
TTGGTTTCTGATTGATCTAAATCAGCAGGACCTACTGTGAAATAATCACAATACAAAGCCATGTAAGCGCATTCAATAGCTCTTTTGTTTTGAGTAAAGTTCTCGGTGTAATCTTTAAAAATCAATGATGCATATGAGTAATCGCGTAACCCGTAATAGCACTGAGCTATGTGATAATACACATTTTCGAGACTATCTCTATTGCCATACATATCACGAAGTTGCTCAAAAAGTTGAACCGATTTAAGGTACTCTTTATCAGCGAACTTTTTCATAGCCATATTGTATTTCTCAGATCGATCATTTCCCTTGTATATCTTTTGGTATTCACCGCAAGATAATAGGCCCACAACGATCAGTGAGAATACTATTGATTTGACTACGTGCATATAACCCGCAAATATAAGTATTTTCAGCGGTTTTTAGTAGTGTTTTCTATGGCGTTTGACGGAGCTATTTTTTTAATCCTCGATAAACAATTTCTAATAACTTACCTCTATACCCCTTCTTTGACAAATAGTTAGGACCTCCGTAGGGGAAAGTTCTGTTAGACAGAAAGATAAAAACCAATTTTTCTTTTGGATCTGCCCATGCCCATGTCCCAGTAAATCCTGAGTGTCCGAACAGTCGAAGAGGGGCGTAGTCAAACACGTTATTCCATTTTAACTTTTTGTTTTTATTCAGATTCGGAAAACCATTGGGTTTGTCAAAACCTAAACCACGATGATTTTTGCCTTCAAGATATGTTTGTGTAAACAAGCCTATTGTGCGAGGATTTAAAAACTTGCGACCATTAAATGATCCCCCGTTTGCAAGCATTTGCATAATTACCGCCAAC
The DNA here is from genome assembly GCA_030836345.1 of Bacteroidota bacterium. Lineage (GTDB taxonomy): Bacteria > Bacteroidota > Bacteroidia > NS11-12g > UBA955 > CALKCM01. Next base: position 5,963 of record JAURQA010000276.1, on the reverse strand, counting down.
TCTTCAGATGTGCTAAATAAACCCGCATTTCCAGAAATTCCGCTTAATAACAACGAACTAGGATCGTGGACGATTCCCTGAATCCATCCGCGCTCTAATACAGTAGAAATTTCGGTGGGTGCACAGCGTTTAGTTAGTCCTTTTTCCCAGGGGTTAAATGTGGTACGTTTGAGTCCTAATGGTTGGTAATAAACAGAATCTACATATTTATCTATACTTACTCCGCTCATGTATTCAACCCATTTGCCTAGAATGATTGCATTCAAATCTGAATATACATATTCACCAATTTTTTCGTCTTTCAATTCGGTACTTTGAATCCACTCCCAAACTGAGTCAGACCATCGTTTTTCAGTGAAAATTTGCGAACTCAGCAGAATATGTTTGTTAGCATCAAATTCAAATTCAGAAGTTGACCAATATCGGTATGATTCATCCTTTAAAATCTCAGTTGCCAACGGAAGGTAAGGTGCTAAACCAGATTGGTGAGTAAGGAACCTATAAATGGGAGTTTCACCCCAATTATTACTGTCAAGATCTTTCCAATATTCTCTAATTGGCTTTTTAATGTCAATTCTTTGCTCTTCCACAATCTTCATTACCGCCAATGTCATAGCAGCAACCTTCGTAACACTTGCAATGTCGTACAAGGTCGATTCGTTGGAATGATAGAAAGAATTATTAACAGGATAACCGCCTCTAGACTCCTGATAGGCAATTTTACCATTCTTAATGACCAACAATTCAGAAGACTGAGATACATTGTTCAATAGAATGCTATCCATAATTCCTGCTAAAGACTCAGATTCATCGCAATGAAAACCTAACTTTTGTGGTGATTCTTTTTTCCAAATTGATTTTTTTCTGGGGATGTCTTTTGCACCATCGATAAACATACCATTGAGATTGACAGGGCTGCTTTCAGATCTATGTTGTTCTAAGCATCCATAAATGAGATCAACAGATGATACTAAAAAGTCGTTGCCAGTTTCCCAGCCTAATATTACAGGTACTTCATAATTTACATCTTGTAAGGAATAAATATTTCCGCAATGAATAAACGCTATGTTTTTAGAATAGCGGAGTTCGGATAAAACAGTTTTTAACAGTGCGGGAATTTCTCGAGTTGCGGAGCCAAACATTCGTTGATCACCATTTATTAAAATGCACTTTGGTGAGTTTTTTATTTGCGAGATAACGGCTTGTGCTGATTGGTTGTGAACCCAATGAATTACTGTAACACTATGATAATCACATCTATTTTTAAATGCGTCGGGAAGGGTTTCTCCAAAATTAAAAACATGCAATGTATCTTTAAATTCATCCCAAGGAAAGCCCGTTGAATTACCGAAAAACTGAATACTTTGTTGTGCAGATGTTTCGCTGTGATTTAATAAGTCAAGTTCTAGGTAAATGTCGTTTTTTTGAATGGAAGATACTGGAGTTCTATTCAGTCCTAAAGCATATTTATTGTTTAGAATTCTTTTTACTGTATTTGCGAGTGAAATGCTGTCAAATTCACCTTTAATATACAAGTCATAGGCTTTGTTAATTATTCCTTCCGGATCACCCGGCATGCATAAAATGTCGTTTCCTGCTTCCAGCGCCTTGATGCCTGCAGAGATAGGGTCAAAGTGCTTTGAAATTCCATGCATATTCAATGCATCCGTAATTATTAACCCCTTAAATCCAAGGTCTTCTCGTAATAATCCTGTAATCACCTTTTTTGACAGGGAAGTAGGAGTGGATATTTCGTCTAAGTATGGTATTTCTAAATGAGCCACCATAATGGATTTTACGCCATCATTTATAAGTTTTTTAAATGGTGCAAGGTCTTTTTTTATAGATTTCTTATCATGGGTAACATGAGGCAATTCCAAGTGTGAGTCTGTAATTGTATTTCCATGTCCTGGAAAGTGTTTTGCGCATCCCCAAACTCCAGCGCTTTCCATTCCTTTATTAAAGGCGGAGGCTTGTTCCCCAATCTTTGTTGGATTATCGCCAAAGCTTCTAAAACCAATAATTGGGTTGTTTGGATTGCTGTTTACGTCTACAACAGGAGCAAAATTTATGTGGACTCCAAGCTTTTTAAGTTGTTCACCAATTTCTTGGCCTGTAGTGTAGGAGACTTTTTCGTCATCAATGGCACCAAGAGTCATCGCATAGGGGAACTTTTTCACATGATCCAGTCTCATTGATGACCCCCATTCGGCATCCATCCCTATAATCAGAGGTGTTTTTGCTTGCTGTTGATAGTAGTTTACCGCGTGAAGATGTGTGGTTGGAGTCCCCTGAAAGAAAATCAAACTTCCCACCTCTAGTTCTTCAACGGCATGAATTACTTTTGGGTCTAACTCAGGGGTTCGAGTCCAAACGGGTATCATCATAGTTTGAGCTACCATTTGCTTGAATGTTAGCTTTTTCATGATGCTATCTACCCATTTTTGTTGGCTTTGTGCGGATGAACTATTTGTGCCAGCAATGGACAATATTAATGTTAAAGTAAAATAAACTGTGCGTTGCCAAAGCCTCATATTGCAAATGAACAAAAATTAATTTGTAAGAAATTTATGATTGTGTATTTGTGGAAGGAATGTGGAGTTTTTTGGCTTCTGTGTGCTAGTTGCTAGTCGCTAGCTGCTAGCCGCCCACCAGCCTTCCCAACTTCTCCATCTGCGCAACCTCAATAGCAATAACACCGAAATCTTCAATTACCGCTCCCCATATCCGATAAACACCTCTTCCTTTAAACGGGTAAGCTCTTACCACAGGCGGGAAATGTACCGTGTCGAAAAAATATCCATCACGATCTAGCCATGTTCCAAAGTTCATCTCTTTGCCACCAATAGTTTTAGTGGGTTTTACGGTAACTAAATATCCTTCTATATAAACAGATTTCCCCAAAAGCTTATTTAACGACTTACTTCTTATATCGGAAGCGGGAATATTGTCTTCAGCTACCAATGTAAATGGACTGCAAAGGGTAAACCCTAGGAGTTCGTGCTCATCGTTGGCAATTTCCAAAGAGCTGTCTTCTAAATTTGGAAGCTTTATCTCTTTGGGTTTCTCGGTGAATAATAAATTTACACCTTCAACCTTTTTCTTTTCTGCATACAGCGAATGAGCTTCCCAAAGTAGCTCTCGTCTAGATTTTTGCGTAAATCGGAATGCCTGAATACGAATCAGGATTTTTAATTGTTCTAAACCGGGGTTGCAACGAATTTTAAAATCAAACAAATCTTCAAATGCTTGCTTTTTACGCTCTTTAACAATTTTATCTATTAATCCTCGCTCGAGACTCTGTACCAATCCCATGCCTAGCCACAAAGTAGTGTCTTGGATTCTGCTTAAATAATTGCTGTGATTTACGCAGGGCTCTTGTATGTTGGCGCCGCACATCCTTGCCGCATGTACGTAAAATTCGGTTCTGTAGAACCCACCGAAGTTATTAATCACGGCGGTATAGAACTCTAATGGGAAGTAGGTTTTTAAATACAAGCTTTGGTAACTTTCAACCGCATAGCTAGCGCTGTGTCCTTTGGCAAAGCTATACCCAGCAAAACTTTCAATCTGCTTCCACACTTCCTCTATTAGGGTAATAGGGTGTTTCTTCTTCTTTGCCTTTTCAAAAAACTGATCTTTTACTCGTTGAAATTCACTTTTACTTCTGAATTTACCACTCATCCCTCGTCGTAAAACATCACTTTCCGCAAGACCTAATCCAGCAAACTCATGGGCTACTCTTATTACATCTTCTTGGTACACCATTATGCCATAAGTCTCAGGCATTATTTGTTGCATGATAGGATGAGCTTCTTTGCGCTTTTTGGGGTCTATGTGTCGTTCAATAAAAGCTCGCATCATCCCACTTCTGGCTACACCGGGTCGAATAACACTACTAGCAGCAACTAGTGTCAAGTAGTCGCTACAACGTAATTTTCTAAGCAATTGCCGCATGGCCGGACTTTCTACATAAAAGCATCCCGTGGTATTTCCAATGGCAATTAATCGCGCTATTTTAGGATCGGATTTAAATTCTTGAATACGGTGCGCATCTACCTCAATATTGCGATTTTCTTTAATATAAATTACTGCATCTTTGATATGCCCTAATCCGCGTTGACTCAGTATGTCGAACTTTGCCAATCCTAAATCTTCGGCTTCCAACATGCTGAATTGCACTGCTGGAAATCCCTTTGGCGGAAGGTCTAATGCCGAGTAATGGAATATGCTCTTTTCGCTAATAAGAATTCCCCCAACATGCAAACTTCTATAATTAGGCAGGTCGTGAATTTTATGTGCATGTTTTAAAATTTCCTCATAAAGTGTTTCTTTATCTTCAAATTCAACCCCTTCTACATCAAAATCAGACTGTAATACTCGTTCACGAGTGCGATGTCCAATTCCGGGAGTGCTATAGATTGAGTTTTTGCTTGGAGTGAAACGCTGAAAATTCTTCTGAGAATAATAAGACGGACGCTCTAATAAGGCATCAATCTCCTCTTTGGGGATGCCGTAAACTTTGCCTAGCTCTCGAACTACAGCATTAGTTTGAAAGGTGTTGTAAGTGGCTAGTAATGCCGCATGCTCTGACCCGTATTTATTAATGATGTATCCAGTAACAGTGTCTCTATCTTGCCAAGAAAAGTCAATGTCAAAGTCGGGAGGACTACTTCTAAATGGATTAATGAAACGCTCAAAGTATAGGTCTAAGTCTATGGGGTCTACGTCGGTAATGCGAAGGCAATAGGCCACCATACTATTTGCCCCACTTCCTCGTCCCACATAAAAGAACCCTTTATCTCTAGCAAATCGACAAATATCCCAGTTGATTAAGAAGTAGGCGGTAAAGCCAAGTTCGTAAATCAGCTTCATTTCTTTTTCTAGTCGTTCGGTAGTATTAAAGGTGTATTTGGGATAACGATATTTCATACCTTCAAATGCTAATTCTCGCATCAAACGGTAATCCTCATCAATGTCGCCGGTGAAAGTTTTTTTATTCTGGGGGATATTAAACTCGAACGACCAGTTTTCTTTCTCAAGAATTTTTTGTGCGTTAGAAAGGAGAGTGGGACTATTCTTGAAGTTTGTTATTAATTCTGAATAGGGAAGAAGTAGGTCGTGTTTGAAGCCGAGGGCTGTGGGTTTAAGTTTGGTGAGCAAGCAATTATGCGCAATGCACCTTAAAAGCGTATGAGTATGCCAGTCGTCTTGATTTCTGAGCGTGGCTCTGTGATAGGCAATAAGGCGTTGAGGTTGTCGTTTCCAATGTGAAAGAGGAACTCTTCGCAAGTCGCGATGGGTAATAGCAATGAATGCCCCAGTACTTAAATCGTTTGCTTGTAGGCCTGCGACTTTATAAAAAGGATAAATAACACTCACATCTTCCATAGCTTTAGGAGCAAAAGGGAACGGGGTATTTTGATGAATGTGATGAGTGATAAACTCATTCATTCGGGCAAATCCTGTTTGTGTATTTGCCATAAGAATATACAGGGTTTCATCGCCATTACGTACTTCCGCGCCTATCCGCGCGTGCACCTGAGGGTGCTTTTGCGCTTCGCGCAAAAAATTACTCACTCCACTTACATTGTTAATGTCTGCCAACAGGATAGAAACAGGTTGTTTTAATAAATCAGATTGGCTTTGCGCCCATCGAATAATATCTTCAGGACTCATAAGTCCGTACCGAAGACTGAAATAAGAGTGGCAATGGTAGAGTATCATTGATAATATTATTAACAATTAATTGCTAATAATATAATCATTATTTTAATTAGGGACAAGATGTTTTGCTGCCGCCAGTAGCCAGTAGCCAATTGCCAGCCCCCAAACTACTTCACCAACTCATCGCCATCTAACATAGTCTTCGCAATAGACATGCTCGGCTCCGTGATTACTTCATCACCAATTTTTAATCCTTCAGTACATTCAAAATAATCTAAATCTTGAATTCCAGTTTT
>JAURQA010000275.1 GCA_030836345.1 Bacteroidota bacterium | reverse complement strand
TGTCCTCCGCTTTAGTGCTTTAGGCGGGATGCCAAGGCGCACAAGTTGGTTATTAAATCGCCTTACTAATAATATAGTAACTCTATTCTATTTTGCCAAGCAATTAGAAAGTAATGAGGGTTATTATTTGTTATTGATACTCTTTTTTAATTTTGAAAGGGATGTTTTGGGAAGACCTCTGCCGCCACGATGTAACGTAGCATTTAAATTAGACCACTTTTCACCACCTGATTTTGGAATTTCTCCATCACCAGCGGTAGGCCAAGCCCCTTTTTCTTCATACCAATTCTTCATCCACTCAAGTATTTTTTCTTTAGTTAAGTTTGGTAAACTTTTATTATTTCTTTTACCTCTTTCCTCATATAGGAAATTCGAAAGACTGCTGTAGCCATTCAATCCACGGCGATTTTCTCTTAAAGCCGTATCTATCGACCTAAAGGTTTCGGTACCCATTTCAGCAATACTTTGGGATGTATTTGACGGAAACATACCATTTCGTTCCTTAAACAAATCACACCATTCTAAAATTTTTTCCTGTCTGAGGTCAGGTAAATTATTAACATTTCTGTATCCAAATTCTTGGACAAATAAATCAGCAAGGGACTTAGCTGTTATACCTGAGATAGAGCCCCTCTTAATCGCCCCATCTATTGCCCCCCAAGTCAATTCCCAATACTTAGGAAAATTGCCTGACTTCCTATTTGGTAGCTTTTCATTATTATTTTTTCTGAACTCCACTGCTGCCTTTTTTATTTCAACTAAAGTAGGGTAAATACGTTCAGTACTATTAGATTTAAAACCTACATTAGGATAAAAACGTTTGGCAAAATTAAATTTTAGACCTGCTTGATGTAGTAACTTTGCAAGAGATTTCCCGCCTTCAAGGCCACGGTGACCATCTCTCAAAGCTGCAGAAATTGCTGCCCAGCTATCTGAGCCATCTAGAACCCAAGTAGAATTTTCATTAGGGTAAGCCTTTGTTAATTTAAAATGGGCTTTTGCTAACTTAACGATTAATTCCTCCGTAAGTTTTTTCCCTGAGCGAACTCCGACAATGCCCAACTCACTAAAGAGAACTTTTTCAATTGAAAGCCCTGACGGTAAACCCCTACTTCCGTTTACAAGATTGGAACGAATTGCACCCCAGTTCTCTGATGGATCAGCCAACACATCTCCTGATTTAAAAGTAGGCCAAGAACGCGTTTCTTGGAAATGATGTTTAGCCCACGAAATAATTAATTCTATGGATAGCTTTTTTTGGGCTAGGTGATGCCGCACTCCTCTTTTTTCCAGTAGCAAATTTGCTAAACTTGAATTGTACTCTTTTCTGCTGCACTGGTTATTTATGTCATTCCAAGTTAGTTCAGTACCATCGCCAACTAACCCAGAGCTTTTTTTTGGCCATTCGCCATGTTCTTCATACCAAAGATCAGCATAGTTTAGAATTTCATCCAACGGTATTAAAGGTAAAGGTGGTCCGACTACCGATGATCTGGAATTTACATTTGCTTCTGCTAATATCGGCTCATAAAGACCACGCTTCTCGGCTTGATCCAAAACATCCTGCTTGGTTATATAAGTAGCAAAGTGATTATTCAGAAGCTCTATGATGTACTCAACGCTCCCATCCCAATCGGAATATTTTATATCGATAAAAGGAATGCCAACTTTGCGCAAAACATCCCTTTTGATCTTATCCCGTCTTTGGGCTTCTTCAAACTCTTCTATTGTTTTATGAAAGTGATCAATATGTTCATAGTGTTGTCTACCGTTATACTCTAATACCAAAACCTGATTATCTGATGGGCGATTAATAAAAACATCAACTCTTTGAGCACTTTCTAGTTTTTCCAAAGATAGTGATTGCAGCGACAGCTCTCTCTCAACATTCCAAAGAGGAAAAGCGCAGGTAGCAATCGCATAAATGCGAAGTTGCATTTTCCAGTGATTTTGCCCCCTGAAAAGTGCTTCTTCCCACTCATGGTCATCGAAGATTGACATAATGCAGTTTGCAACACCACGATGGTAATCTTTTCCAATTAACGTAACGCCATGATTATTTCTAAAGTCCGTTTCTATTGCATGATACCAATCAGTGGATTTGGTGAAGCATAATTTCTCCCCTAACCATTCCATATAGTTTCTTTGGTTTTGTTTTTTTTGCCAATTTCCACGGCTGTTCTTCATAAACCAAAAACGCAAATCATATTCTGGGTAATTAGCAGAGATGCAGTCAAAAATAGTCTCATACTCTTTAAGAAGTGATGCTCCTTTATATTTAACAAAAAGAGCTCGGGTAGCGGAATACCAATCCTCAGGTTTGGAAAAATTCTCTTCGCGCGCCACAAAATCAAGAAACTTACGATGGTTGCTTTTCTTGCTCCAGCATCCGTTTGGAGCGACATCAAAAAGCCACGGAAGCCATTCTATATCTGGATAGCAAACTTCTAAAACATCTAAGATAGATGGATAATATGCTTGTACTGAACCACCATAATTGTTCTGAAAATCTTTCGCAGTTACCTTGAACCAATCTTTTTTCTCTTTGAATTTAAGTTCCTTTGCGAGCCAAGCCATATACTCTTTAAGCCGATCTTCATCCTGCCAAGTACCCGCAGGTGTCCTAGACATTTTCCACCAGTGAATTTTTTCATTTGGATATTCAGTTTGGAGATATTTAAGAAGATCACCTTCCCATTTTACTCTTATCCAATCGTTAAAAGTACCAAGATTTGATGACTCCCGTTTCTTTTTTTCCCAGTCTCGCAAAGTGAAAAAACCTGCTTTGTGAGCAAGCACTCGCATATGTTCTTGGGAACCCTTTTCCAATCTATCAAAATTATGCTTTTCAATATCAATTTTTAAAGATGTTGAGCCCTGAACTGTGATCCAGTGGGCAACTGCTCTGCCAGTAACACCAAAGGCCTTTCCTGCACTTTTCAAAGATGAATATTTTGTTCCATTAATCTCAACAGATTTCTCATGATAACCAAGCTTACGCTCTCTAGCTAAATTTAAAGCATTTTCTATGTCTTTTTGAGTTTTACTTTCTTTAATAATCTTGAATAAACTAGCTTTGTTTATGCCAAGTGATTGAGCAGCTTCGCTGACCGATCTGTAAGTTTTGTTAAGTAATTTTACTGTTCTAGGTTTTGGCACAGCATTGGCAATATATTGTGTTATTCATAATCAAATAATATCAAATTGATTTGGCTACATTGCAAACAAATTTTCTGTTAAAATGCTAATATGAAAAACGGTAGAAATACGGCTGGTAAATTTACATCTAGTAACTCTGGTAGACCACAGGGTGCTAGGAATAAAAAGACCTTGGCAATAGAGAGCCTATTAGAAGGCCAAGCAGAAGCACTTACTCAAACTGCTATATCCAAAGTACTAGAGGGAGATAGTCTGGCTCTGAGGCTTTGACAGTTAATATTCCTATTCTAGGCAGAGAAATACAGTAAAGCTCCAACAGTCGAAATAGAGAATACTGCACCCCAGAAAAATATAAATAGTCGTATACTTTTTAACTTTGTTTCAAATTT
>JAURQA010000274.1 GCA_030836345.1 Bacteroidota bacterium | reverse complement strand
TGTTAAAGAATAGCCAATTAGATGTGGACAATTCAAAGGAAACCGTCAAACAAATCGTGGCTTCGGGACTGCCCCAAATTACAGCAGGAGTTGGTTATAATCACTACCTTCAAGTTCCCCAAAGTTGGGTACCCAATTTTGCAAGTACATCTCCGGAGTATATCAAAATTGGTTTTCAGCAAAAAATAGGAATGAATGCGAACATTACAGCTTCGCAACTAATTTTTGATGGCACGTACTTTTTAGGATTAAAAGCAGCCAAGGAATTTACAAAAGTGAGCGGTCTCCTGTATTTAAAATCTGAAAGTGATTTGGAATACCAAGTCTCTCGTGCTTATGTTCAAGCCGTTGCAGCTAATGCAAATCTAGGTGTAATAGAAAGCAATATTAGTACAGTAGATAGCAACCTAAGTATGATGAGCGAAATGTACACTGAAGGGTTTATTGAAAAATTAGATATTGATAAATTACAACTCACTCGAAGTAACTTGGTCACTCAAAAAAGTAGAATAGAACGTACCGTTGAACTTCTTGTAAATGTCCTTAAAGTTCAGTTAGGTCTTCCTGTTACCGATCAACTTATTTTGAAAGATGCCTTGGATAATTTAAACACTCTAATAAGCCTGCCTGATATGAATGTTGATGCAATTGCACAACGAATTGAGGTAAAGCTCTTTAACCAGCAATTGCTCTTAAGCCGTTTGGATGAGAAAAGATATAAGGTTGGTAAGTATCCTACGATAGCAGCTTTTATGCAACATCAACAAAGCACCCAAAGACCTGAGTTTAATTTCTTTGAAAGCAACTTAAGTCCAAATAATAGCTTTATTCCAAGCACGCTCATAGGCGTTAATTTATCGCTCACCTTGTTTGATGGATTTGCGAGCAAGAGTAAAATTCGTGAAATTAAAAATAACCGAAAGAAAACAGCGAATGATTTGGAGAACTTTAAACGGTACGCGTCTCTGGAATTCTTAAATGCAAAAATTAATTACCAGAATAATCTGAATCTATGGAACCAACAAAAAAAGAATATCACACTCGCTAAAGATATTTACGCCAGAACAAAAATTAAATATACTGAAGGAGTTGGAACGGCTATTGAGATTACTCAAGCTGAAACGGACCTTGTTGCAGCAAACACTTCGTATCAAACCATCATGAACGATGTTATATTATCAAAAATTGAAATCAAAAAATCCTTAGGGAAAAAAGTAATAGAATAATGAAAAAAATAATCTTATTAAATATACTAGGCCTTTTGGCACTTGGTTGCGGAGAACAAAAAAAAGACGGTTTAGCATCGAAGAAAGCGGATTTAGAAAAACTTCGTATTGAGATTGCAAGCCTTCAAAAGAAAGCGGATCAGCTTCAAGAGGCCATTCTTAAAGCCAATCCAGAAGGAGGAGCAAAGTCTAAATCTGTGGAGACAATGACCGTAGCAAAGGGACATTTTAGCAGCTATTTAACCATTGAGGGTAAAATAGATGCGGAAAGCAATACTATTGCAACGGCGAAAGCTCCAGGAGTAATAACAAATATAAATGTACGTTCTGGACAATATGTGAGCAGAGGACAAACGCTAGCTACCTTAGATGCAAATGCAATGGTGCAAAGTAAAGCGCCTATAGAACAGCAATTAAGTTTAGCAAAAACATTATACCAAAAACAGAAAAGACTTTTTGATAAAGGGATAGGAACGGAAGTACAACTTTTGCAAGTAAAAACCCAAATGGATGCTACCCAAAAGCAGCTAAATGCAATGGATGCTCAAATTGCGATGTACCGCATTACTTCTCCTATTTCTGGAACGATTGAAAGTATTGATATTAAAATTGGTCAAGCTACTTCGCCAGGAATCCCCGCTTTTAAAGTGGTTAATTTAAAAAGTTTAAAAGTAACGGCCGAAGTAGCAGAAAGCTACAGCTCTAAAATTAATAAAGGAGATAAGGTTAAAATTAAGCTAAAGGATTTAGGTAAGGAGGTTGATGCAAAAATAACCTTTGCTTCTAAAGTAATTGATCCACTAAATAGAACCTTTAAAATTGAAATACGTCTACCAAGAATACAAGGGGCCAAACCGAATATGTTGGCTACCCTTAGGATAGCAGACTATGAAAATGATAAAGCCATCGCTATTCCCATTAATGCAGTTCAAACTACTGAAGAAGGGTCCATTGTGATGCTCCTTGATTCTATAATGAATAAATTAGTCGCAAAAAAAGTGGATGTGACCGTTGGGAAAAGTAGCGGTACTCAAATGGAAATTACGAAAGGACTAAGCCCCGGTGACCAATTAATCATTATTGGAAATGCCGATTTAAATGACGGACAAGTCGTTACCTTAAACAATTCTGAATCGGTAAAACCTAAAAAAGATGAGTAAATTCAAAGAATTTAAACCCACTAGCTGGGTAGTTGAGAACAGGACCACCGTGTATTTGATTACAGTAATCATTGCATTTGTTGGACTATTCTCCTATAATACCATCCCCAAAGAACAATTCCCAGATATTGTTGTACCTACCATTTATGTGCAAACCATATACCCCGGAAGTTCGCCTAAGGATATTGAGAATTTAGTTACGAAACCCATAGAGAAGCAAATCAAGAGCATCAGTGGAGTAAAGAAATTAAAAAGCCAAAGCATCCAAGACTTTTCCATTATTACGGTAGAATTTGATACGGATGTAGATGTGAAGGAAGCTAAGCAAAAAGTTAAGGACGAGGTAGATAAAGCCAAGGTTGACCTTCCGACTGATTTAGACAAAGACCCAACGGTTATGGAGGTTAATTTTAGCGATGTGCCCATCATGTATGTAAATATTAGTGGCGATATTCCTCTGAAAAAACTGAAAGAGTATGCCGATTTAGCCAAGGATAAATTTGAAACGCTAAGTGAAATCACTAAAGTAGAAATGGTGGGTGCCTTGGATCGCGAAATACAAGTAAACCTAGATATTCAAAAAATGGCTGTGGCTGGCCTTTCCATGGATGATGTCATTAATTCTATCCGATACGAGAACCAACGAATCTCTGGAGGAAACATTGATGTGGGTTCAATGAAGCGCTCTGTGAGTGTAAGTGGAGAGTTTCAAAGCGCGAAAGAATTGGGCAATACGATTGTTCGGAGTGGAGCTGGAGCAACTCTTTACTTGAAAGATGTAGCAGAGGTTATTGATGGATACAAGGAAAAAGAAAGCTATGCTAGACTTCAAGGGAAAAATGTAATTACCTTAAATATTGTAAAAAGAGCCGGAGAGAATTTAATTGATGCCTCGGATAAAGTGCGAGGAATCATCAACGACTTCCAAGAATCTGGGAATTATCCCGAAAGTTTAGAAGTAGTATTCACCGGCGATCAAAGCACAAACACACGCATTACACTTCACGATTTAATCAATACCATTATCATTGGTTTTATTCTTGTAACGCTTATTCTTATGTTCTTTATGGGCGCAAGCAACGCATTGTTTGTGGCATTGTCTGTACCGCTTAGTATTTTCTTAGCATTCTTGGTACTGCCAATCATAGGATTTAGTTTAAACATGATTGTTCTATTCGCCTTTTTACTTGCCCTAGGTATTGTGGTGGATGATGCCATTGTGGTTATTGAAAATACCCATCGCATATTTAAGAATGGACGAGTTCCTATTAGAGAAGCGGCCAAAAGAGCAGCGGGAGAAGTATTTCTGCCCGTATTTTCTGGTACCATAACCACTTTAGCTCCCTTTATTCCATTGGCCTTTTGGCCCGGAATTATCGGGAAATTTATGTTCTTTCTGCCGGTGACTTTAATAATAACACTTACCGCAAGTCTATTGGTTGCTTATTTAATAAATCCTGTTTTTGCAGCTACTTTTATGAAGCCCGTTTTAGAAAGAAAAACGGGACCAAAAACCGATAAATCTTATGGTAAGAAAGCGCTAATATTTGCCGGTATTGCGGTGTTATTTTATATCACAGGCTCCATAGGTGGAGGAAATTTTGTGCTCTTTAGTTTTGGGCTATACACCTTATATAAATTTGCTATTGAAGGCCTCATTCAAAATTTTCAAAATAAGGCTTGGCCAAAAGTGGTTCAGAGATATAAATTGTTTCTCACTCGAATTCTTCAAAAACGTCGTCCACAATGGATCTTTTGGAGTGCCATTGGGCTTCTTTTATCCTCTGGAGTACTTGTTGGACTGAGAAGTCCTGAGGTACTGTTCTTTCCAGAATCAGAGCCCAATTTTGCTTATGTCTATTTAACCCTCCCTTCTGGAACTAGCGCCAAAGAAACAGACCTGCTTACGCAAAAGGCAGAAAAGATGGTGTTTGAAGTTATTGGTGAAGATAATCCCATTGTCGAAAGTGTGATTAGCAATGTAGCCGTGGGCGCTACAGATCCAAACAGTGGAGACCGCTCGGTTTCCTCGAACAAATCTAAAATAACGGTTGCTTTTGTTGAGTTCGCTAAAAGAAATGGGCAAAGCAGCTCTAAGGTCTTAAATGAAATTAGAACTCAACTTAGCAATACATTTACTGGTGTTGAACTGAGCGTAGAAAAAGAACAAAGTGGGCCTCCCGTGGGAAAAGCCATTAATATAGAAATTAGAGGCGATGACTTTAAGAGCCTTACCCAAACAGCAAAAAAGATAAAGTTCTTTCTGGAACAAAAAAATATTGCAGGAGTCGAAGAACTAAAATCTGACTTTGTAAGTTCAAAACCAGAGGCCATTATTGAGATAGATCGACAAAGAGCCAATAGCCAGGGCATTAGCACAGCAAGCGTGGGAATGACTCTTAGAAATTCTATTTATGGTGCCGAGGCCAGTAAATTCAAGGATGCAAATGATGACTACCCAATCATGGTTCGGGTTAAAAAAGACCAAGTAAACAATATTGACGAACTACTAAACATGAGAATCACCTATAGAGATATGGTGGCTGGTGGGCTCATTCGCCAAATACCCTTAAAGGCAATTGCAAATGTAAAATACATCAACAGTTATGGTGGAATCAATCGCTTAAATCAAAGTCGTGTCATTACCATTGCTAGTAATGTTTTAAAAGATTTTGATGAAAACCAAGTTGTTTCTAAGGTAAAGGCTATTGTTGAAGACTTTGATGCTCCAGCTGGTATAGATATAGAAATGACAGGACAACAGGCAGAGCAAGAAGAAACAGGCGCATTTTTAGCAGGAGCCTTGCTCTCTTCCATTCTTATTATTATCCTAGTTTTAATGCTTCAATTCAATAGCATAGCAAAAACATTATTGATTCTCTCCGAAATTCTTTTCTCCATCGCAGGTGTTCTCCTTGGAATAGCCATTACAGGAATGAGCGTTTCCATTGTTATGACAGGAATTGGAATTGTAGCATTGGTTGGAATTGTGGTGCGTAATGGAATCCTATTAGTGGAATTTATTGACATTCTTAGAAGCCGCGGTGTTCCCTTAAGAGAAGCAATCATTGAAGCCTGCAAAACTAGAATGACTCCGGTTTTACTTACGGCTACTTCTACCATTCTCGGTTTAATTCCGCTAGCGGTTGGCCTTAATATCGATTTTGTTACCTTAATTACAGATTTAAATCCGCACGTATACTTTGGCGGAGATAATGTTGCCTTTTGGGGTCCGCTAAGTTGGACCATGATATTTGGGCTGAGCTTTGCTTCCCTTATTACCTTAATTCTTGTACCAAGTATGTATATGATGTATGAGCAAACCAAAACAAGAGTGGCTCGATGGACTAAAAAGGATTATGATTATAACGCTAATGTAAGCGAAGGTTGGGAAAAACGAATTAATGAATAAGTGAAAATCAGTTATATAAGGAGCGTGAAATTAGTATATTTTCACGCTCCTTTTTTAGATACTATGTAGCGGGTGTATCAATTGAAGCCATAATAGAGCGACCTGTCCCGATCAATTTTTCCTCACCAGAAGGCAATATATCATAAATTTTACAATCGCAATAAATCAGAAACTTACCCGACTTTACTACGGTACCTACCGCCTTTACTTTCCCTGCCACACTAGGGTGTAAATAACTTACATTTAAATCTGCCGTAACTACATTTTTATCATCAGGTACCACGGTATAAGCGGCAATACCAGTGGCTACATCGCATAAAGTAGCCGTTACTCCCCCATGCAAAAATCCATGATGCTGCTGATGGTGCGATTCCACATTAACATATAAGCAACACATGCCTTCTTCAATCTCTTCTGCATAGAGTCCAATATGTTCTATAAAGTGATTGTTCTTCAGTCTCTCTTTTATTAATTTTGCTTTAGGGTGCATGCCGCAAAAATATCACTCATTTCTTAAATCAATTCCAATGTTCTCCTGTTTTTAATTTTTAAAAATATTTAAGACTTTTGGGCTTTCAGATAATTCAAGAACCTAAACATTAGGTAGAGTTTTAGAAAGAATATATATTTGCCTCAGTTAAGAGATATTATGAAAAAAATTTTATTTTT
>JAURQA010000273.1 GCA_030836345.1 Bacteroidota bacterium | reverse complement strand
GGCATTAACTGAATTAATATGTCCGCCAAACTTTTCAGCATTTAAGACCTTTAATAATTTCCCACTAGCAGTCCATATTTTACAAGTTTTATCCATGCTGGCGCTGGCAAATATTGGCAGTGAAGGATGCGAGGATAGTCCATGAATATGAAGAAGGTGAGCTGGGACATGCCCTTGCATCTCATCGTTTTTCCAAAATCTAAGCTCAGCATCCCGCCCTCCTGAAATGAGTTGATCTGCTACTTTACATAAAGCAAAAATGCTATTTTTATGCGCTTTAATGGATTGAATATTTCTGATGGTATCATTTAGAAAAAACAAGGTCCCTTCAGAGCCAGCCACCGTTATTTTGTTTTCATCAACAAGGCAGGTACGCAAACTTTGTGGAGATAATTGTAGGGTCTTCTGCCATTCCATGCTGTCATTCCAAACCATTAATTTGCCATCTCCACCGCCAGTAATAAACCCATTATTTAGGGCTTTTATAAAAAAGACGCCGCGAGTATGTGCGTCAATCTTTCGAACGTTGTTGCCTGAGGATAAGATAAATATATGCCCTTGGCCAGAGCCGGCATATAGGTTTTTTTTATGATGCAAAAGAGTGTAAAGGGGTTCGTCGCATTGGGCCACCAGTTCGCCATCTTCTGATTTGCTTGGGTTCCATTTCGCAATCCAACCATCGGCGCCCGCAGTATAAAAATGAGAATCATCGCCTTTAGCTAAAGAATATATGCCGCCATTGTGGCCTTTTAGATGTGCCTTTAATTTTATATTTATCTTTGTGCCAGTGCCCATTCTACCCTTACGCAAAATTACAACAAATACCACGGTGGGTTTTTGGAAAATCACTGAAACTGAAGAGGAGTTATTGCGCTTGTACACCCCGGAGGCGCATGAATTACATTTTTTTGAAAAGTTTAAGGAGGATAAACGCTTACATTTCTTGGCAAGCAGGGTTTTGCTAAATACCATGAAGCCTGAAGTTAAGGTGGCCAAGGATAGTTTTGGGAAGCCATATTTTGTTCATTCAGACGCTCGCATGAGTTGGAGCCATAGCGGTGGGTATGCAGCAGTGATTATTTGTGAAAATGCAGAAACAGGCATTGATATTGAACACTACAGTGATCGAATTACACGTATAAAACACAAATTTATTAACCCTACCGATGCGAAATCTTTGACGGAATATGGAGGAAATTTGAAGGAGTTGCTTTTGATTTGGGGAGCCAAAGAGAGCATGTTTAAATATTATGGTAAGAAAGAGGTCGATTTTAAACAACACCTCTCTGTTTTACCCTTTATGTTAAAAGACAATGATACCTTGCTTGCGAAGGTGCATCATCCCAAAAAAAATGCGATGCTTAAATTGGGTTATGACTTTTTTGATGACCATGTAGCTGTTTGGATTGAGGAGGAATTGAATTGATTGTAAAAAGTCAGGGACTGGTTTTACGCAAAATACCTCATAAGGAGAACTCTGTGGTGGTGCACATTCTCACTAGAGAATTTGGGAAGCTGGGCTTTTTAGTTCGTGGCATTAATTCCAAAAAAAGCACTGCCGCTTTGTATCAACCCGGCATGTTATTGGATGTGGTGTTCTATAAATCCAATACGCAGGGCCTTTGCACAATGAAGGAAGTTTCGCCCATCAATCGCAGTGCATTAAGTCCATTGGCTGGTATGCTGCAACAGATCATGTTGGAAATGGTCATAAAATCCTTATCCGAGGAGCAGGCAGATCCTGATGTTTTTGATTATATAAAGGAGTATCTATTGGCCTTACCTAAAGCCAAGTTGACCTATTTTTTAATTGAATTTTCGATTGGATTAGCCAATGAAATGGGCTGTGCCATTCCATTAGTGTCTCATCAAAGCAATGCGGTTAACGCCGTTTATGAGGGGATGATATTGCAAAATACTCAGGATAGGTTTACCAAAGAAGACATTACAGCACTGGAATGTATAGAAAATAAAATAGATCCAGAACTGAACCGCCAACAGCGAGGTTTTTTACTACATAAAATCATGAAATATTACAGCTTGCACATTACTCAGGGTAAGGAAATCTTAGGCTTGAAGGTGATGGAGCAATTGCTGTAAGTCTTTCTTTTAATTTGTATAAGGAGTGGTATAATGCAATTTTACATAGCTATTGATCTTTTGTAATATTGAACAGTATATTCTTGATTTCGCTAATGTCATTTTGCATTTGATTAAACTGAGTTAGGAGTTTTTTAAAATCTGTATTGTTAATTAATTTGGGAGAATGTGGATTTAACAGTAGCATTTCTTTTTCTAAATATAGAACCCACGCTATACTGTTAATAATTTCGTCATTGACGCGTATTTTGCCTTTTTCAAGTTTAGAGATCCAGTTTTGGGATTTCCCCAACTTTTTTGCCAAGAATTCTTGAGAAACCCTCTTTATTATTCTGTAATGCCTAATATTATCTTTTATTTTATTCACGATAAATGCTGATAAGGCGATAGATTATTACTGTGATTTATGTTTTTTTAAGAAATGGTTAAAGGTTAGCTTTTATTTGGGTATTTGTGAATTTTTAAATGTGCCTTTGGGGACTTTTTATCATTTATGACTGCGGAGATAGTTTAAATTATATCGGTTAAGCACCCATCTTTTTTCCTGAGGAGAATTCATTTTTGTGATTATCAATTGCCCTAAATTATCCGCATCATTAAGACAGGTATTAAAGCTTTGGAAAATATAAAGCTGATTCTTGAAATATGAAAATGGCCAGGATACTATTTCATTTAAAGAAAAGTTATTTGGAGCCAGGGCCATATGGCACTTGCATGAATCCAGGTTAAAAGATCCTTCTTTTATAATTGTGATATTACTTTTACTGATTGAGTATAGTTTAATCTGAAATGACTCAATATGCTCTACATTTTCATTACCCATAACTTCTAAAAGGGTGTCGTCATTATTCGCACAAAATTGATAGATCATATTTGTGCAGCGTGCTTCTAAGGCTTCCAATTTTTCATAATTGGAAAATGTATTGTTGCGATGATAGGATTTTGATCTATTCTTAATATTGTCGAGTAGTTGAATATTCGAAACTGCGGGTCTTAGGATTTTCGAATTTTTGGTAGTGTAGTCAAAATACTCAATGCCTCCAGAGATCTTGTCATAAAAGTAAAAGCCTTTATCTGTGTATGTTATTTGTCTATTTTGGTGAGGGGATATTGAAGAAAAAAATGCATGGTGATTTTTTAGTTTTAGTTTTTTTACAAATAATGATTTGTTTTCATCAAAGAGATTAATGTATTCAACTTTGGGATAATCAACCAATCCTTGGTTAATGTAGTTGTTAACAATCAAAAATGAGTCTCGATATAATCCAATACTACTGCATTTTCCAGTATTTACTTTAATAGGCTTGGGTTCTTTTTCTGGTGTGTTTTTTAACGAATATTGTACCACATAATCTCCATACAATCCATAAAAGTAGGTCTCTTTTTTAGTTACTTGAAAATCGAAGGGAAGCATATTGTCGTCGTATCTCAACAAGGTATCTATACCATTTGTTTCAAGCTTATAATGCAAAAGAAATACTTGGTTTTTTGATTTGTTTAACACTAATAGATATGGCCCGTTCACACTTTTTCTTAAAGATACAGCTTCATTAGCTTTTGTATTTGAGGAACAGAGAAGCGTGGAGTCATATTCAATAGTTAACTGTGCACAGACATTGGTTTTGTATGCAAGAAGAAGGATAAACAAAACAGAAATGCCAAAGGCAGAAGGAACTCTTCTGCCTTTGGTCTGATAAGAAAACATCCTTCTTATCTGTTTATCTGGTTAATATCAATATAAATGCTCTGTTCATCTGCTTCATTAACAAAATTTTTCCAAGTCACACGAAAGACCCTATGGCTTTGGTCAGGAAGTATATAATGAAATAATTTGTCACCTGATTTAATGCCTATATCTGTTTGCTGTTGGGCATAGTGGCTTAGATAACGGAATGTATTTGCAGACCAAGTTTCAATATCATTGTTTTGCGATAGCTTGCGCGGACAATGGTTAATTCCAGCTCCAGAG
>JAURQA010000020.1 GCA_030836345.1 Bacteroidota bacterium | reverse complement strand
ATTTTTGAAAAGCAAATTTCATAATCAGAAATAGCTTCTTCATTAGGCGTTGCTTTGTTTTTTCCAATATTGCCTCCAACGATCAACCCTTTAGGTCTGTTCTTTAATCGTTCAATAGCATTATCGATGCCCTTGTTGTTAAAGCCCATTCTATTAATAAGAGATTCGTCTTTTTTTAATCGAAACAGCCGGGGCTGAGGGTTTCCATCCTGTGCTTTGGGGGTTAAAGTGCCAATTTCAATATGCCCAAACCCCAAATGCTGCAAGGCGTGCAACCATCTGGCATCTTTGTCAAATCCAGCGGCCAGTCCAATGGAGTTAGGGAAAGTAATTCCACAAAACCTTACTGGATTCTGAGTTTTTGGCTTGTATGAAGATTTTATGACGTAAGCCAGACCAGGGATTTTTAAACCGGCTTGCAATAGGTCCATAGCCAGGTAATGCGCCTTTTCAGGGGAGAGAAGAAAAAAAAGCGGTTTGAGTAGGCTATACATTGTGTTTTTTTAATGTTTAAAGTGTCTAATGCCCGTAAATACCATGGCTATATCATTTTCATTACAGTAGGCAATACTTGCCTTATCTCTTATGCTTCCTCCGGGTTGCACGATGGCTTTTACTCCAGATTTGTCGGCAATTTCTACGCAATCGGCAAAAGGGAAGAAAGCATCGCTAGCCATCACGGAATCGTTTAGGTCAAACCCGAACCTGGCGGCTTTATCGATGGCCTGATTTAAGGCATCTACTCGAGAGGTCTGCCCAGTTCCACTTGCAAGAAGTTGTTTATCCTTAGCCAATACAATAGTATTACTCTTGGTATGTTTTGCAATTTTAAGTGCAAAGAGTAAGTCCTCTTTCTGAGCTGTGGTAGCGGCAGTAGTTGTTTTATCTTCCAATATTTCCAAGGTGTCTACATGCGTATTTCTATCTTGGATTAATTGCCCATTTAAAGCAGTCCTGGTGGATTGATTTTTGAAATTTAAGGCCTTTAATTGAAGGATGATTCGGTTTTTTTTATCACTCAATATATCCAGGGCTTTTTGCGTGTAGGAAGGAGCAATAAGTACTTCAAAGAAAAGATCTTTCATTTCATCCGCAGTTTTTTCATCTATTTCTGTATTGGTGCAAAGTACTCCACCAAAAGCACTAACGGGATCTCCTGCCAAAGCATCATTATACGCTTGATAGGTATCTCGACGCGTGGCAACACCACAGGCATTATTGTGTTTCATTACAATAAATGTACTTCCGTTTTTGACGTCAAAGTCTTCCAGCAAACCAAGTGCACTATCTATATCTAAAATATTATTGTAGCTTAACTCTTTGCCCTGATGTTTATCAAAGAGTTCATCTAAATTTCCATCAAAGAAACCTTTTTGGTGAGGATTTTCTCCATATCGAAGAGCTTTAGAAGTATCGCCGGAAAACCATTGATGGATAGAAGCATCATACTCACTGCTTACTTCAAAGGCTCTTTTTGCCAAGTCTTTTGCAAATTCCACAGGAACCTGGCCTTCATTTTGATTGTAAGCGCTCAAGAAAGATGCGTACTCATGCATCGAAGGAACAATGACAGTATGTTCGTGATTTTTAGCTGTAGCCCTTATTAGGGCAATTCCGCCAATATCAATTTTTTCAATAATATCTTGTTCGCTCGCTCCTGCAGCTACTGTCTCTCTGAACGGATATAAGTCTACGATGACGAGGTCTATCTCCTCTATCTTGTGCTGACTCAATTCAACTTCATCTTTTACTTCATTTCTTCGCGCCAAAATTCCACCAAATACTTTTGGGTGTAAGGTTTTTACCCGTCCGTCAAGAATTTCAGGAAAGTCCGTGATGTTCTCCACTCCAGTACAAGGAATCCCCAATTCTGTAATAAACTTTTTTGTTCCTCCCGTACTAATAATATTTACATTATTTGCATGAAGGGCTTTTACAATTTCATCCAGACCATCTTTGTGAAAAACGGAAATCAGGGCGGTTTTTATGGCTATTTTCACAGAACAAAAGTAGGATTATTCCAAAGCTATTTCAGCAAATTTATCCTTTGTTTTGCACAGTTTTTACTCCTTCTTGTTGAGAAGTGTATCCGATTTTAATTGGGCCTTTTGAATGCTAGTATTTAGCTCAAAGCCAACAATAACAACCATTACATTGATATAAATTAAAATTTGAAGTGCAATGATGCTGCCAATGCTTCCATAAATGGAACTATATGCCTTAGAATAGTTTACCCAAAAGGTGAAAAGGAAGGTGGTTATTAAAACCAGAGAACTCGCCATAATGGTGCCTGCTGAAAAAATATCCCACTTCTTTTTGGTTGCCGGAGCATATCGATAGATAAAAGCGATTGAAAAATAAATGAGCGCTCCGTAAACAATAAACTCAATAAAACTGAAACAGGCCTGCAAAAACCCTACACCAATATCTAAGGTATCTCGCAGGAATACATTGATGTTTACAAAGAGGCTGAGCACTAATAAAGAGGCAATGACTAAAAAGCTAACTAAACTAGTGAGGCCAATGGCTTTGATACGATTTTTTATCCAGTTT
>JAURQA010000272.1 GCA_030836345.1 Bacteroidota bacterium | reverse complement strand
CAAATGAATTGAAAATATTAGTTTACCATTCGCTTAACTCCTTGGGACCCAATGAATGTTATGGATTTAATTTTGTCTGTTTTCCATACTCCATTTGCTCTTTGAGAGAGGTATCCAGCGCCGTTACTCATAGACTGAATGCGGCTTTGGCCATTTTTTAGTTCAACGATAGCAGCATGCTCATTTCCTTGGGCTGCTACAAACTGCCCGCTCAATTCTGATTTAAAAGCGAGTGTTTTTCCATGGTTTTGGTTGGCAATCCAAACAGGGTATTGATTTTTAACGGGTAGCATAGCCAAAGATTTTCCGTCACCTGGCACCCAAAAGCCACTTTGTATTCCATTTTTACCCTTTAGTTGACCTCCGTTATTATATAAGATTACACTATTTAAGGCATCATCTCTACCATGTGAAACGCGGGGAGACTCACTATTTCCTGTAAGCATAATATCCATATATCCATTCCCATCTACATCCTCACAGTCAATTCCAAAAACAGGGCCTGTCTGGGCTATTAGCGGTAATGGAGTGGCGCTAAAAATACCATTGTTATTTGTTAGCAAAAGGCTGGTAAAATCATTGGCAACCACTTTATTCTGTTCCATATTCTCTTTCCCAAAAATTTCGGTAGCTGTTGCACTGGATATCTTTTCGTACGTTGTAAATTTTCGTTTAATGAATGCGGGGTAGGATTGAGCCATTTCATCTAACTGATAATAGGTGAATTCTCTACCTTGATAAATGTAGGTTAGCCATAAATCTAGTGTGCCGTTAAAATCTACATCTGTCCAGTACATACTCAAGGGATTGCTCGAGTTGGCCCTGAAATAGCTATTGTCGCCTTTCTTTCCTGCAATTATGTCTAAATCACCATCATTATCTATATCCACTGGGTAAATGCTATTAAACCACCCATAGGTCTTAGCCGTAGGCATATTCCCCGTTACATTAACCAGTTTTTGCCCATCGTTTTGCATGAATACAATGGGCAAATACTCTCCACCAAGAACAAGGTCAATTTTATCATCTTTATTAAAGTCCATAAAACAAGCCGTGGTAACCATTCCTGGAGTTAGTAAATCTGGAGCTGCAGTAGCAGTAACATCTTTAAATTTCCCTTTATCATTTAAAAGTAGGTAGCTTCTTATAGTCATTGTGGGGTAAGCCCCTGGATACACTCGGCCTCCTACAAATAAGTCTAAATCTCCATCACTATCTATATCTCCTGCAACCACACAGCCACCGCTCACATCCACATCTGGTAAGGCATCTAACTTTTCTACAAAATTCCCATTCCCGTCATTCGCATAAATCCGATGCCTGTATACTCCTCTACGAAAGCTGTATTCACTGCCTCCAGCAGCACAATAAAGATCATTGTCTCCATCTCCATCGGCATCAAATAGTAGGCAACCCATCATATCCACATTATTCATGCTCCGCCATGGTTGAGAGCTTGATTTTTTTAATTTCCCGTCTGCCGTTTGGAGATACATTACAGCTCCTGAACTCTCTCTTGCGTTAGCAATGAACAAATCCAGTAAGCCATCTCCATTAACATCAGCAATAGCTGTTCCTGGCCCATTTCGAGTGTAACGATGAGGAAGTAAAGCGTCTCTTTCAAAATCAGGGTTTTCCATTTCTAAGTGTCGAAAATTTAGTCCGAGGGCATTTTCAACCGATATAAATTCGGGTTCAATACCTGAATCAAAAGCGAAATTTCCCTTAGCTTCGGACTCATTAATGATTAAGGTTTGATTGGAGGGTATATCGCTTAGCTCCTGCATTTTTCCGCTAGGCCAAACAATCACTAACTTTTCAACGCTTTTTTCATCACCTAAACCAATGTGCACAAGAGGTTCAGAGTTGCTCTGATACCCGTGAGATGAAGTATTTTCAAAAAGTTGTTCTCCTTTTGATGTAGTTGCAAAAAGTTTACAACCATAACCCCATGTATTTTTTTTGCCCTTGAGTTGAACACGCAAGAAATTATTTTTTGGCGATTTGTTTTTGTAGAGCATCATCTGCTCTCCTTGGTTACAGAGAACAATATCCAAATCTCCATCCCCATCTAAATCAGCATATGCAGCGCCAGTACTAAGGGTGGTTTGGTCTAGCCCCCAATCATCCGTTACTTTTCCAAATTCTAAATCCCCAAAGCCTTGATACACATAATTCTTAATTTTTTGAAAAGGCAGTCGTTTAATAATTTCTTTATGAGAAACATTTCCTTTTTCCTGGGTAATAATACGATCCTGGTATAAGCTAAAGTCCATTTTTGTAACATCTCTGTAATACCCATTGGATATATAAAGGTCACTTTCACCATCATTATTAAAGTCCGCCCAAAGAGGACTCCAACTCCAGTCGGTCCGGCTGATTCCAGCAATGTGTCCGAGATCACTAAAAAACCCTTTCCCTTGATTTATTTGAAGTGCGTTCTTCATGTATTGATGACCGTATCCATTATTTAGGGCTGTTTTAAAATATTTATAATCCTTAGGACCTACCATGTTCATGAATCGCTTCGGATCTTCATTTAGCATATCTACCTGAAAATAATCCATCCAGCCATCCTTGTTTACATCGCATATATCAGCTCCCATGGCATTGGTGCTACTGTGTTTAAAGTATGTTTTAAAACTCTCCTTGAAAGTCCCATCGCCTTGATTAAGAAAGTAGTAATCTGGAACATGGTAATCATTATTTAAGTAAATGTCTATGAGCCCATCTCTATTAAAGTCGGCAGAAGTTATACCTAAACAATATCCCATATAATCAATGCCCGCCTCTTTGCTGATATCAGTAAAAGTATTTCCATCATTTCGATAAAGCACTTGAGTATTTGAGGGTTCCTTATGCATTTGAGGAGAGAACCGAACATCAATATCCCCAAAGAATAGGGGGGAATGATTACCTACAAATAAATCAAGATCACCGTCATTATCCATATCAAAGAAGGTTGCCATAGTTGTATTTCCTCCATTATTGACGCCCCATTTTTCACTTTCCTCTTCAAATTTCAGATTTCCCTTATTGATAAATAAAAAGTTTGTTTTTCGCTTTGGATCAATCCAAGGACCACTTCTGCATAGATAAATGTCTAAGAGTCCATCTGAATTGACATCGGCCACAGCAACTCCAGTCATCCAACCGTTCGTTTTAAAACCGCTAGACTTGGTTATATCCTCAAACTCAAAATTTCCTTTATTTTTATAT
>JAURQA010000271.1 GCA_030836345.1 Bacteroidota bacterium | reverse complement strand
TATGGCGCGTTTCAATGCGCTATATACATTGTTGTCACCAGTATTTCTACCCGCCATTCCAGTTGAAACTGTTATTATTACTTTCATTTATGAACTAATTCTAGAGCTTGTAACTTAGCGGCTAAAATGTCGTGCAACGTTTAGAATCTGTCCAATATTCCCATACTTTTTCTCGTGGAACTTCTATATCGGTTGCAACTTTAATCATTGTTTAATATCTGTTTACCGATAGTTTTATTCAAAATGATTAATTCGGACACATTGCGTAAAGTTGAAATGTAATTATTTATTTAGCCATGAATAATACTTCTCACCTTTTGGACAATCCTTAAATAGTTGTTCACTAAATCTAAATGTATTATTAGCCATTGAATATTTTATTTGATCTTCTTTATTGTTTAATGCCATGAGTTCTTCCGATTCCATGCACATTTTGTTATATTTATCCACTTCATCTCTTCTTATTCCACCAATTATTTCTTCCATTTCATCATAAATTTCACCTAGGGCTTCCACATGATCACAAAGTGTTTCAAGACTGGAGACTTTAATTTCTGCTGGGTTTGTGCTACAACTGGCAAAAAAAAGTAGTCCAATAATAGTTAGATAGTTTAACTTTCTCATAATAATTTTTTTCGAAAATACTACAAAAGGAACACTTTATTAAGATTCCAACCAAATAGATGCGTTTTAAATTATACTTGGACAATTAAATGTTCAATAGTGGGTAGAAAATATTGGTGTCAACTCCCTTATAAGCGCAACTATTATACCATATAACATACCATACGGTAGGGTTTAGCGCAGATTTGTTAACTATATAAAAGCTCTTGTATTTGCAGTAACAATTAATTTTTAATTGTACACAGCAATTCATTTACAAGAATTAAAGTTCCTCGAGCCGTTTATCCTCAATTGGGATTGGTTCTGATTTTCTTAAGGCCAATATCCTTTAAATTGTAGTATTTTCGTTCCAATTTTAAGCAGTATGGTAAACAATAAACCGTCGGGTAAAGCCGGATCAATCGAAGGAGGAATGTTTAAAAACATTGACTTTACATCCCTAAAGACCATCATGATTGTGGCTGGCTTTTTTAGAATCTTAGCCGCTCTTTTTTCTCAGGGATATGGAATGCATGATGATCATTTCCTCATTATTGAAGCATCCGCCTCTTGGGTAGATGGATACGATTACAACAACTGGCTTCCCTGGAATAAGCCAGAAGGCTCGGTTCCAGAAGGACATAGCTTTACCTATGTGGGATTAAATTTTATATTCTTCTACATTTTAAAGGGAATCGGCCTTACCGATCCAAAGATGCTTATGGTATTGAACCGCTTGTTGCATGGTTTGTTTTCCTTGTTAACGGTTTACTTTGGATATAAGATTACAACGAAAATTTCAACCAAAGAAAATGCTACCATCGTAGGGTGGTTCTTAGCGGTACTTTGGATTTTCCCCTTTATGGCCGTCCGAAATTTAGTGGAAATAACCTGCATGCCATTTATTATGTGGTCGCTATGGCTGTATGTAAAGAGCAATACCAATAAAGACCTCATTCTCTCAGGAATTCTTATGGGATTAGCCGTCTCCTTCAGGTATCAAATCGGTGTTTTTGCGATAGGCTTGGCGCTGCATTTGCTTATCCGCAAGGATTGGAAGCCCTTTCTTCTTTTTTGTTCCGGTGTGCTACTCTTGTTTGTTTTTACTCAAGGGCTGGTGGATTATTTAATATGGGGCTATCCTTTTGCCGAAATGCTGAGTTATGTGCTCTACAATATGGATGAAGGCACGCGGTACATGCCCAATGCCAATAGCTTTATGTATATCGAAGTGTTAATGGGTATCATGCTTGTTCCACTGGGCTTAGCCATGGGCTTGGGATACTTCAGATCAGCAAAAAAATATGCATTTATGTTCTTGCCCAGCTTGCTGTTTTTACTCTTCCATTCCTTCTATCCCAGTAAACAAGAACGGTTTATTTTACCCATACTCCCAGTTTTTATTATGCTGGGTGTTTTAGGATACCATACCTTAAGGAATAAAAAAGGATGGAATAAATTCTGGAAGATTTCCATGAAAGCATTTTGGGTGCTCAATATTCCATTGCTACTCATGGCCAGCGTCACCTATTCAAAGAAATCTAGGGTAGAGGCCATGTATTTCTTTTATGAGAATAATTTAAGGCCCAAGTATATCCTTACCGAAGGCAGTGGTAGAGGAAAGACCTCCATGTTCCCTAAATTTTATTCAGGAAAATGGGATGTGGTTTTTGCCAATACAACGGTTCTAGACTCCAATGTAGATGTGAGCCATGATTACATTATTTTTTCTGATTTAGACCTTTTGGAGTCAAGAGTGCAGTTTTATAAAGAGACCTTCCCCAATATGGAAAGAATAGAAATTTGTGATCCAAGTTTTGCCGATAAGGTGGTTAAATGGATAAACCCAGTAAACCGCAACGAGTACTTTGAGATTTGGGCTACAAACACAAAAGCATCTCAAACAAAAAAAACCTCCAAGTAATACTTGAAGGTTTTAAAGTGATTCGGCTGAGGCTCGAACTCAGGACCCACGCCTTAAAAGGGCGTTGCTCTACCAACTGAGCTACCGAATCGTTTCCGTTAAAGGACTGCAAAAATATATTGATTTAATATCTCTTGCAAGTCTTTTACACCTATTTTTCAAGATTTTTTTATTCGAACCCAAGAACCGTTTCAATGAACAGATTAAAGCATTATAATTCAGCGTTTTATGTACGGTAATATAAGTCATTTCTGATTAAAACAAAGCCAATCAAAGCTAAAATAGTTATCGCAGCAGATATGCTAAGCTAAGGGAGGTCATATAAAGGCAAGGAATTGGAATAATTGTAAAGAAAAAACCAACACTATTCGTTGGTATGACTTAAAATGTGCAATTTTGCGATAATGAACCGCCTGCTATCCCTTTCTGCTCTCATTTTTTCGAGCTTGAGCCTATATTCACAGGGAGTATTAATCAGTCCGTTAAATTCAAGAACCGTGGTTGAGCGGAACATCCCAGATATTATATCTTTGGGCATTACCGATACTTTATCCTTGCCTTTTTTTGAGGATTTCGTACAAAATAGGAACGGGCAACCGAATTCAGCGCTTTGGGTGGACAGAGATGTTTGGGTGAGCAACACTTTTACAGAAGAACCAGTTAATGCATATGTTGCGGTTTTTGATCATTTAACGCCGCAAGGAAAACCTTACGGTACCATAAATCAAGGCAGCTCAAGATATTCCGATAGTTTGACTTCACAGCCCATAGACTTATCAAGTTATAATGAGTCTGACGATCTTTTGTTATCTTTTTTTTGGGGCGCAGGAGGTCTAGGAGATGCGCCAGAAATTGAAGACTCGCTCAAAGTCTATTTTAAAAATGACACAGGAGCTTGGATTCAGCGTTGGGCCATTGGTGGAAATAACACAAACCAACCCATGAGTTTTGCGAGTGAGCGCATTCTGGATGGGACATTCTATCACGAAGCCTTTCAATTTATGTTTGTAAATTACACCAAGGAAACCGGTAATCTAAACCACTTCCTTGTTGATTATATATCCTTGGCCGAAAATCGATTAAAAGATACCTCATACAATGGGTTTAAGGATATTGGAATCACAAGCTCCTCCGGCACACTTTTATCAGAATATAGTCAAATGCCGTATCGGCACTTTTTACTTTCACCAGTTTCAAATACGAAAGCAGATCACTGTTTAGCCATTCGAAGCTTGCATGACAACCAAGTGGTGCAAACAAGGTTTGGAGTGAACTACTACAACCAATACGGAACTAAAGTGGCTTTTATCCCAGATGCAACAAATGCAAAAAACATTGGTGCAGATTCCTTCGCTCAGTTCTGTTTTCCCACGCCAGAACTAGATACCTTGAGTGGAGACAACCCATCCCTGCGCGTAGAGTACCTTATTAATCCCCTCGGAGGAACGGAATACCCCGTGGACAACAATGCATTGTTTAACAATAATATATATTCATACACGCAGCAGTTTAACCCATGGTACGCTTATGACGATGGAAGTGCCGAAGGAGGAATTGGTTTAGATTACACAAATCTACCCACCAACCACAAGGGACAATTTGCCGTAAAGTTTAACAATAAAAAATCCGACAGCATCAAGGGAGTGGCTATTTATTTTAATCGCAGCAAAGAAGATGTTTCATTTAGAAGTTTTAAACTCAAATTATGGGATGAATTAAGTGCCGTAGGCCTGCCCGATAATTCAGATAAAGTAATGTACTCCCAAGAAGTGCTCAAACCTGCTTATACCGATAGCATAAATGGGTTTGCTTACATAATGTTCGATTCCGCCATTGCATTGCCCATTGGCGATTTTTATATAGGTTGGGAGCAAAGCCAAAAGTTCTTGTTAAACATTGGTTACGACAATAATTATCGTTTTGAGAATCAAGAGCGCTTTAATCCAAATGTTTTTTATAACCTTTTAAACTCTTGGAATAAGGGATTTAATATTTATGGTACGCCCATGATGCGACCCATAATAGGCCCCGATAAAGAATTTTACTTTGGAACCGAAAGTATTGCCCTCAAAGAGATTCAACTTTACCCAAACCCAGCCAAAACTATAATTACCTTTAAAAACCTTCCAGAAAATAGCCAAATTAATATTTTAAGTGTGGACGGAAGAGTGGTAAAACAGAGCAATAAATCCACTATCGATATCCGAAATTTAAAGAAAGGGCTTTATTTTGCACAAATCTATCATGAAACCAATCTAAGACTTGTGAGATTTATAAAAAATTAAATATGAATATAACAGTAATTGAACTGAAAAGTCGTTTAGATGCAGGGGAGAGTCCCTTAGTTATTGATGTAAGAGAACCCTACGAATTCGAAGAATATAATATTGGGGCAGAGCTCATATCCCTGGGAGATCTTCCTAATAAATTGGATGATTTAGAAGAGTATAAAGACCAGGAAATTATTGTGCATTGCAGGAGCGGTGCCAGAAGCGCTGGGGCCCAGCAATTTTTGATTAAAAACGGATTTTCAAATGTTCGAAACCTCGAAGGGGGTATTTTAGAATGGCAACGCCAATTTGGGTAATGTGAACTCATGAAACAAAAAGGAATCATTGTTATAGGTCTGGGAAGTATTCTCATCCTTTGCATTGCATTTACTTTTGAATCTTGTCAACCCAATCCGCAGACAGAAGAACCCTATTTTCTAAATCATGCCGATGATGTAAATTATGTGGGCAAAGAAGCCTGTAAAGTATGTCATACAGAGCATGCTGCTACTTTTTCTCAAACAGGAATGGGCCAAAGTTTTGGACATTTAACTCCAGCCAAGTCCGCTGCTTATGGCATTAATAGTAAGGCAATTTACGATGCTAAAACAGGCATGTACTATGCCGCTAAATGGAAAGCAGATCGGCTTTTTATTCACGAGTTTAAACTTAAAAATGCAGACACCACATATCACCGGAAAGAGGAGATTAAATATGTCGTGGGTTCTGGGCACCATACCAACAGCCATTTTTGGGAAGAGAACGGCTATTTGTATCAAGCGCCTCTTACCTTTTACACTCAAAAGGGGATATGGGATTTGCCTCCAGGCTTCGAAACGTATAATAGTCGGTGGGATCGCCGAATTGAACTGGAGTGCATGAGCTGCCATAATGCAATGCCTAAATTGACGGAACACACACGCAACCACTACATGGATTTGCCAAAGGGTATCGATTGTGAGCGCTGCCATGGACCGGGAGAACTCCATGTAAAAGAGAAAACAGCAGGGCATATCGTTGATACGTCGATAGAGGCAGATAGAACCATCGTAAACCCGAGGCGATTGCCTTGGAAATTACAGATTGATGTATGCCAGCGTTGCCATTTGCAAGGCAATAATGTACTAAAACCAGGGAGATCCTTTACGGACTTTAAACCAGGTATGCGATTGAGCGATGTGTTTGAAATATATATGCCAAGCGAGCAAAATGGGGAGTTTGTAATGGCTGGGCATGCAGAGCGATTTCAAATGAGTGAATGTTTTAAGAATTCCAATGCAAATATTGATGAGTATAACCCGCAATTAAACTTTACCTGCATCAACTGTCATAATCCGCATGTAAGCGTGCGCAAGACCAATATAGAGCGGTTTAATGCCACCTGTAATGGCTGCCACAGACCCAATGGAAAATCTAAATATCTAAAATGCAGTATTGAACCATCTAAACTTAAAATGGCCAAGAATGACTGTGTAAGCTGTCACATGCCAGCCAATAATACGAAGGATATTCCTCATGTTACCGTTCACGATCACTACATTACAAGGCCAGGTAAAAAAATTGCAACCCAGCATAAAACTGACCTTTTGTACTGTGTAAATGAAAAAGAAGGGGAGCAAAAGGCAGAGGCGCTCATTACTTGGTATGAGAAATTTGATAACGATACCAAGTATTTGGATAAGGCAGGTACAATCATCGGCTCAGAACGAGCAGAAGTTCAAATTCATTACCACTATGCGCATGCCCAATGGTCAAGTATTATAGAACGGGGGAGTAATTTGGACATAAATACTATGGATGTTTGGACGGCGTACAGAATAGCCAAAGCCTTTGATCGATTGGGAAAACTGCCTAAATCTATTGTTTTTTATAAAAAAGCCTATGATATGCTAAATTTAGACGACCAGTTTGTATCCGAGTATGCCAATGCATTGATAAGGAATACCGAGTTTAAAAAAGCCAAAAGCATCCTTCAGCGATTTAGCGTTGAAAATAAAAAAAGCACTTTAATTTATTACAACTGGGCATTACTATTAGCCAATACCAACAGTTTGGGCCCTGCAGGGAAAATGATAGGAGAGGCCTTGCTTCTCAACCCCAACCATCAAGCCAGTTTAGCCTTAAAGAAGGAAATTTATGGCAAACTAAATAACTTTTAAAACAGCGCTGAAACAATCCTTTCAAGAAGTTCTAGAAACTTACGGTCTGTTCCGTCAAAAGCATCCAACCGATCTGAATCCACATCTAAAACAGCAAGAACTTCATTGTTTTTTAAAATGGGGATTACAATTTCTGATAAACTGGCTGCATTGCAGGCAATATGTCCGCGAAACTTAGTAACGTCAGGAACCAAAATGGATTCTTTTGAAGCCCAGGCAGTTCCACAGACTCCTTTTCCTCTTTGGATTCGTGTGCAGGCCACGGGACCTTGGAACGGGCCTAGCACCAACTCATCATTATCTACAATATAAAAGCCTACCCAAAACCATTGAAAAGTCTCTTTTAAAAGGGCCGTAATATTAGCCAAGTTTGCTATTAAATTGGCCTCTCCCTCACAGAGCATCTTTATTTGCTTTAAGGCGAGCTCATACTTTCGGGCTTTGGATGCGTTTGGGTTTAATACAATTTGCTCCACAGTGCAAAGGTAGGAATCAAAAAGAGTATTTTTGCGCTGCATGAGTAGTATCAATCGCTTATTAAAAATTATGGACGAACTGCGCGAGCAATGTCCTTGGGATAGAGAGCAAACATGGGAAAGCATCAGGCATTTAAGTATTGAAGAGGTCTATGAACTCAGCGATGCTATTATGGAGAATGATTCTGAAGAAGTAAAGAAAGAACTTGGAGATTTACTTTTACATGTGGTTTTTTATGCGAAAATTGGCTCAGAGACGAATCTTTTTAATTTTGATGATGTGGTGAATGAAATTTGTGAAAAGCTTATTCGCCGTCATCCCCATATTTATGCAGATGTAGAAGCCAATGACTCCGAAACCGTGAAGAAAAATTGGGAGCAGATAAAGCTAGAAGAAGGAAAAGGGGAGAAGACCTTACTTCAGGGACTTCCCAAGAGCATGCCAAGTATTGTTAAAGCATTTAGAATGCAGGAGAAAGTTTCTCAGGTAGGTTTCGATTGGGATGATATGAAAGACGTAAAAGGAAAGGTTCTGGAAGAACTTGAAGAGTTTGAAACCGCACAAACCGAAGAGGAAAAAACGGCAGAATTTGGAGACTTGCTTTTTGCCTTGGTTAATTACGCCAGGCACGTGGGTATTAACCCAGACGATGCTTTAGAGCTCACCAACAGGAAGTTTAAGAATCGCTTTGAATACATTGAGCAAACAGCCAAATTAAATCAATGGGAGCTTAGTAAAATGGGTTTAGAAAAAATGGATAAATATTGGGATGAAGCAAAGGATAAGGGTTTATGATTGCAATAATACCACTTGAAGGACAATAGGTTCATGGACATAAAAAAAGCGGCTCAGCCGCTTTTTTTTATATGTATTTTTTAAGGTATTAATCTCTTAGTTTTGAAATCAATCTCAAGATCTCTAAATACAACCACACAATAGTAATTAGCAGAGACATGGCACTAAACCATTCCATATACTCCGGAAGATTATGTTTGGCACCTTTTTCGATCATATCGAAATCTAAAATCAAATTAAATGCAGCAATACCTGCAATTATAGCACTAATTCCAATACTTAACGGACTTGAACCAGCATAAAAGCTAGACAGTCCGGTAAAACCAAAGAGGCCACCTAACATCATTATTAGATAGAACCCACCCACAGCAACAGTGGCATATATAATTACCTTTTTAAACATGGGTGTAGCCTTAAGCCATCCCATGCGGTATGAAAAAAGCATAATTCCTAAAATTAGAAAAGTGATGGAAACCGCCTGCATAATAATTCCTGGAAACGCGTAATTGTAAACCATACTGATTACCGAAACAAAAACCCCTTCTACTACTGCATAAATAGGAGCTAAAATAGGACTCCATTCTTTTTTAAATATGGCAATAATAGCAACGGCAAATCCGCCAATAGCACTTCCCCATAACCAAGTAGTTAAACCATTAATAGCTCCTGGGTCACCTGCAAACTTCCACCAGACTGCAAGCGCTGTAGCTACTAAAGTAATGAATAAAATGGTGCTTTTAGTAATGGCACCTTTAACGGTCATGGTATTACCCATAGAAATTGCATCTATGTTCTCTACCTTTTCTAAGGTTTTATCGTTGTAAAATGGATTGGACATATTCTTCTTTTAAGTGGTACGAAGTTAGATAAATTTGATTAAGGTTTAAAATAGTGTAGATAAGTTATAGAGAACATTCGATGTAATTGAGAGCTTAGGCATCTTGGGCGTCACATACTGCAACTGCGGCTAGATTTACAATTTCACGTACGGTACTAGAAGGGTGTATGATATGCGCACTTTTTTTGAAACCCATAAGAATAGGCCCAATAGCCTCTGTTGTGCCCATTCCCCTTATTAACTGATACGCGGCATTTCCCGAGTTTAAATCAGGAAATATTAAGGTATTAGCATTTTTGCTTCCAATTTTAGATTCAGCATATTGTTGAATTCTTGTTTCTCCGTCCAAGGCCAAACCCACTTGCATTTCACCTTCCACTTCTATTCCTGGATGCATAGTATGCAACACCTTTATAGCTGCCTGAATCTTTTTTGGTAGGTCACCAACACTACTTCCAAAATTTGAATACGAACAAATGGCAATGACTGGTTTAATTCCAAAATGTTTGATTTTTTTATGAGTGTGCAGCACCAGTTCAACCAACTGTTCCTTAGTATAGTTGATGTTTACTGTGGTATCGGCTAAAAACAAAGGACCTCGTTTAGTCATTAATACATGCATGCCCATCACACGGCTTACCCCTTCGGCAGTTCCAATGCATTCAATGGCTGGTCTAAGGGCAATGGGATAATTGCGAGTTAGTCCAGTAATTATGCTGTCTGCTTTTCCTTGCTTTACCAGCATGCAGCCAAAATAATTACGATTTCTCATGTTCTTGATAGCCTCATATTCAGTTAACCCCTTTCTATATCTGATTTTGTAGAGTTCTTTCCCCATTTTTTCAGACTGTTTTTCGTCTTCCCACGGATCAATTATTTTGGCTTTTTTGAATTCCAAGTTATGTTCTTCAGTTAAGGTTGCAATATTATCTTTATCTCCCAAAAGAATAGGTATGGCAATCCCTTCTGTCTCGCAAATATGAGCTGCTTTTAGTATTTTAGGATTGTGTGCTTCGGCAAATACAACCTTCATCGGTTTTCGCTTCGCTTTGCTTATTAAACGGTTAACAAAATCATTATCCATGCCAAGTCGTTTTCTGAGTTCAGCTCTGTATTTATTCCAATCCTTAATTGGGGACTGGGCCACGCCACTATCCATAGCTGCTTTGGCAACAGCAGGTGCAACCGAAGTCAATAACCTTGGATCCATTGGTTTTGG
>JAURQA010000270.1 GCA_030836345.1 Bacteroidota bacterium | reverse complement strand
AATGCGTCACGTAAGTTATCGAGAAGAAGCCTCGCGATTAGGTGGTGTTGGCGTTTGCGGAAGAACATTGTGCTGTAGCACATGGCTCACGGATTACAAACTCGTGAATAATTACTCTATTCGCATTCAGAATCTTTCGCTAAACATGGAGAAACTCAATGGCCAATGCGGGCGATTAAAGTGTTGCCTAAATTTTGAACTGGACACGTATTTAGAAGCTGTTTCTGAGTTTCCGAAGCACAAAATTACACGAATAGAAACAGTGGATGGTGTCGCAAGCTCAAAGAAAACTGATATTCTCAAGCGGGAGATGTGGTTTGCTTATGACAAGAGTCAATCATGGGTTCCTCTCCCATTAGAACGCGTTAATGAGATGCTTGCCATGAATAAAGATGGAGAAAAAGCACCCAGTTTATTGACGATTCGTGAGCAACTGGACAATGAAAGAAGTGAAGCAAAATTGGAAGAGTTAGACTTCATGGATATGCTTGATGTGGATGATATGCTCAAGGATGATATTGAGTTTGATAAGCCCCGACAAGGAAAGCCAAAAAATAAAAGGCAAGGAGCAGGTAGGAAGTATAATAAGCGCAAAGGTAAAAGACCCCATAACAAGTCCGCTAATGGGAATAATTCGAACAATTCCCGTAGGCCAGACAAACCAAATCCAAATACGAAGAATAAAGATAACAAGTCAAAAGAAGAGTAAGAAAGCTCCAGGCACTGATGAATTATCTATCTGTAGAACATCTTTCTAAAACCTGGCAAGATGAGCCCATATTAAAGAAGATTAGCTTTGGTTTAAACAGAGGTGATAAAATTGCCCTTGTTTCAAAAAATGGTGGTGGAAAAAGCACACTGCTTAATATTATTATTGGGAAAGATGCCGGCGATTCAGGCCAAGCAATTATTCGTAAAGAAATTCAAGTAGCCTACCTATCCCAAGAACCCTTTTTGGATGACAATCTTTCCATTATTGAACAAGTCCTCAATTTTAAAAACGAAGCAACGGATACAATCAAAGCATATCAATCGGCACTAAAAAGATTGGAACATGGCAATGATTCTGGTTTACAAGAAGAATTGGACAAGCAAATGGCCAAAATGTCCGAACTCAATGCATGGGATTACGAGCATCGCGTTGAGCAGATCATGAGTAAGCTCAAAATCGAAAATTTTCAGCAAAAAATTGGACGTCTAAGCGGTGGTCAAAGAAAACGAGTGGCTTTGGCGCAAACACTGGTTTCTGAGCCTGATTTTTTAATACTTGATGAACCTACAAATCATCTAGATTTTGACATGATTGAATGGCTCGAACAGCATTTAAGTCAAAAAGATATAACCCTTTTACTGGTCACTCACGATCGGTATTTTTTAGATCGAGTATGCAATCAAATCATAGAACTGCATGATGGAAAACTATACCACTATAAGGGAAACTATTCTTATTTTTTAGAGAACAAATTGCTGCGCGAGCAAATCGAAGAATCAGAGCGCCAAAAGACGAAACAACTCCATAAGAAAGAGTTGGATTGGGTGCGGAGAATGCCCAAAGCACGAAGTACTAAAAGTAAGAGTAGAGTTGAGGCCTTTGACGGAATTGAGACTAAATTAAAATCGTTTAAATACAAACAGGAATTGAATCTTAGCATGAAGATGGAGCGCCTGGGCTCGAAGATTTTAGAGATTCATAAAATAAGCAAGGCTTATGGAGAAAAATTATTACTAGATAATTTTAGTCATGTATTTAAAAAAGGTGAGAAGATTGGGATACTTGGTGAAAATGGCTCTGGAAAATCTACCTTCTTAAATATAATTACTCAAAAACTGGCTCCAGATAAAGGAAAAGTAATTGTAGGAGATACGGTAATTTATGGATATTACACTCAAGAAAATATAAAAATTGATGAAGGTAAAAAGATCATTGATGTCGTACGCGATGTCGCTGATTTCATAACAAATGCAGATGGACATAAGGTAACAGCGATGTCCTTTTTGAAACAATTTGGATTTCCTCCAGCTCAACAGCAAAAGTTTGTAAGAACCTTGAGTGGCGGTGAACGAAGGCGGCTCCACTTGATGCGTGTTCTTATTCAAAACCCAAACTTTATTATTCTTGATGAACCAACCAATGACCTAGATATAGATACCTTATCGACCTTAGAAAACTTCCTAATTAATTATACCGGTTGCTTAATAATTGTGAGTCATGATAGGTATTTCATGGACCGCATTATTGATCATTTATTTGTATTTGAGGGTAAAGGTAAAATCAAGAACTTTCCAGGTTCATATACGGATTACAGAGACTGGCGCGAACTAGAGGACCAAAAATTAATGGTTAAGAACGCACCGAGCAAACCTGATTTAAAAGAGCAAAAAGAAAAACCTAAGAAAAATAAAAGTAAGCTAAGCTTTAAAGAACAGTACGAATTAGAAACCATTGAAAAAGAACTTGGCGCATTGAGTAAACGCAAAAAAGAAATTGAAGAAAAACTTGGGCAACTTAGTACTGAGTTTGAAGAGATTACCATGCTTGGCCTGGATCTCGAAATGCTGCAGGATGAATTGGATGAAAAAGAAATTCGCTGGCTTGAATTGGAAGAGTTAAGAACCGCTCCATAATTATTGAAGGCCTGAACCTTGGCCTATGAACAATTGCCTTGTTTTCTTTCTAAAATACAGTACATTTGAAAACGAAAACGCCTCTACTAACCTACATTTTAACCTCTGTAATAAGATATAAATAGAATAAATTTAGAAATGCTATTTAACTCCATCGAGTTTGTGCCAGCAAACCTAAGGTTAAGACTCAATTGGTTGTTTAGGCAGCTGATTTGCCTTTCTACTAGAGTTCCTAAATTTTGGCTTGGTGAAAAAAAACAACAATTTATATACTTTCAATTATAGACAATGAGATTATTTTTAAAAACCTTAGTCATTATATCCTTAACATTATTGCTCCTCTTTGTTGGTAGTTTTTCCTTTTT
>JAURQA010000269.1 GCA_030836345.1 Bacteroidota bacterium | reverse complement strand
ATGATTTGGTTATTGGAACCTTTGG
This sequence comes from Bacteroidota bacterium, assembly GCA_030836345.1. GTDB lineage: Bacteria > Bacteroidota > Bacteroidia > NS11-12g > UBA955 > CALKCM01. The sequence continues at coordinate 2,978 of JAURQA010000269.1, read as the reverse complement.
AAGAAGTATTTGGATCATGGATGATTTAGAAACCTTTCGAACCTTAGGACAGGAAAACAAGGATAGTTTCGAGATTATTGCGGTGCAGCAAGGCCATCCCAATGAAAGGAAGAGAGCTCCAGGTGCTCGGTTTGATGCGGATGATCATTTTAGAGGAAAAAATAAGGACACGCGCGCAACCGTTTCGTATTATTATACAGGTACTCTTGGAGTCAAAGGAAAAGTACAGGTATTTCATGAGAACGATGCGAAGGCAATTCGCACCTTTCATTTTAAACCAAGTAAAAAAGGATTGAATTATGTTCACTGGGACTTTAGAAGAGATGGCTTGCGGTTCCCTGCTTACCGCGAACATAGAGAAGACGCAGAATTACCCTCGGGTATGGTTTGCTCTTATAACGGGCCTTTTACCTTGGTGCTTCAAATACAGAAGCAAAAAGATACCATTGTTTTAAATCATTTAGATACTAGGGCTTCCATATTTAGATTTCAAGGGAATATGGAACTTATGGATAGTCTAAAGCAAATAACATCCAAGGCGTTTGATATTTTTGAAGACTTGAAAGCAGCAAAAGTTAGACTTCTTAAATACAAGCAAAATAAGTATTCATCGGATTCATTGATGAAGAAAGTTAAAAAAGAATGCAAGGTATTCATTGGAAAAATAGATACCCTTCAACTCTTGTTTTCCTTGCCACCAAGTTTTACGCAGTATGAAGAAATTACACCTCGGCTTAATGGAGTGCTTTATCAATCCTACGCCTTGCTAAGAAATCACACTGCTACTACAAAAATAGAGAACAGCAATGCAGCTATGGCTCTAGGTAATGCGAGTCTCTTTACTGCTGCAGTTGTGGATCAAATAAATGGTTTCTTTCAGAATACTTGGCAAAATATTCCGTTTGATACTTGGGATCAATGGGAAAAACCAGAACGAACATTTGGAGATTATTAGTACTGTTTGCATTAATTATTGCCGGCCTTTTGATTTATAGCTATCCCCTTTCAGTGTTGAGCCCAAAAGTGCAAGAAAAGAAAGCACAGAGCAGGCGGTTGATTCCTGAAAAGGTGAATGAAATTCTGCCTTTTTTAGAGGCTAACCATTATTCTACAGAATTAGCCATACTGGTTGATATGAACTTAAGCATGCATCAAAAAAGGATGTATATTGTGAATCCTCAAACAAAACAAATACTGCATAGCTGTCTTGTTGCGCATGGTAAAGGGAACCAAAGTTCTGAAGATAAGGTCTATTTTTCCAATGTTCCAAACTCCTTTTGTTCCTCCTTGGGTAAATATAAAATTGCAGAAAGATATACCGGTCTTTTTGGAGATTCCTATCGCTTAGATGGGTTGGACTCTACCAATTCCAATGCCCGAAAAAGAGCCATTGTTTTTCATTATTATGAGCATCAATCGTCCTTGGAAGCGTTTGGGCCGCATTATTTTAGTGAAGGCTGCCCTATGCTAGCAGAAGAAGATTGGAGAATCGTGGACGAGTACATTAAGGCTCAGGATAAGAGGTGTATTCTTTGGATCTATTCATAAAATGAGACGAGTTTTAGAACTTTTTAATCTGTTCTATAACGTCATTGGGGTATTCTTCCTGATTGAATGGTGTTATATGTTGCAACACACCAATATATGAGTATGATCTAAGTTATAACTTAAAATTCAAAAGAACATTAAAAAGAGTCCTACCTTTGTCTAAGAATAAACGTTCTTTTAATCTGGGAGGTTCTGAAAGGATTATATGAGGTCATCCGATAGGTAAGGTCCTCATGGTCTGACACAGATTCCTTTCGATTAATTTTTCGTGATTAATTAGATCCAATAATTTTACAGTAGCACGTGCCCAAATTTGAATTAGTATCCCCCTTTACGCCTATGGGCGACCAGCCTCAGGCTATTAAGAAGCTAACCGCTGGAATAAAGGACGGTGAAAGAGCTCAGACCTTGTTGGGAGTCACAGGCTCAGGCAAAACCTTTACGGTTGCTAATGTTATCGAAGAGGTTCAAAGGCCCATACTGGTTCTCAGTCATAATAAAACATTGGTGGCCCAATTGTATGCAGAGTTTTCTCAATTTTTCCCAAATAATGCGGTGGAATATTTTGTGAGTTATTACGATTATTATCAGCCAGAGGCCTTTATCCCTACCAGCAATACATACATTGAGAAAGACTTAAATATAAATGAAGAAATTGAGAAGATGAGGCTGAAAACAGTGTCCTCTCTTTTAAGTGGTCGCAGAGATATTATTGTGGTCGCATCGGTGAGTTGTATTTATGGTGCCGGAAATCCCAGTGATTACGAAAACACTATTATTCGAATAAGTAAGGGCGAAAAGATAAGTCGCAATACATTGCTTCATAAATTAGTAGAGTGCTTGTATAGTAGAACTACGGCAGATTTTAAACGGGGTACATTTCGGGTAAAAGGGGATACAGTAGATGTTTTTTTAGCCTATGGCGATTTTGCGTATCGCATTCAATTCTTTGGAAATGAAATTGAGGAAATTCAATCCATTGATCCTGAAACCGGGATGCAGATTGATCAGCATGAAGATGTGGCTGTTTATCCGGCTAATATATACGTATCGCCCCGAGAGAAACTGAACAGGGTAATGCATGAAATTCAGGATGATATGGTAAAGCAAGTGGATTTCTTTAAGGGGCAAGGGCGTTTTTTAGAGGCCAAGCGATTGGAGGAAAGAACCGTATTTGATTTAGAAATGATTCGTGAATTGGGATATTGCAGTGGTATAGAAAATTACAGTAGATATCTTGACGGAAGAGAAGTGGGCCAAAGGCCTTTCTGTCTTTTAGATTATTTCCCTGATGATTTTCTTTTAGTAGTGGACGAAAGTCATGTAACTATTCCTCAGGTGAGGGCCATGTATGGAGGTGATCGAAGCAGAAAAGTGAATTTAGTCGATTATGGATTTCGTTTGCCAGCTGCGATGGATAACCGTCCCTT
>JAURQA010000268.1 GCA_030836345.1 Bacteroidota bacterium | reverse complement strand
GAATATTCTCGCCTAATTCACGAACCTTTTGATTTAATTTGGCATGAGCTTCTTTGAAATTAACCGCTCTTATTTCTGATAAAAATGCACTGCAATCTGTTGGTATAGTAAAAGGCTCGTTAATGGATACAAGCTTCTCATTATCGGGAAAGAATTCATGTAAAAAAGAGAGAATATAATCCCTGGCTTCTCTATTGTACGTATTATACATGGTCATTTTACCCGCGAAATATTGAATGTCTTCTTTGTGAATAACAACAAGAGCTCCAAGCCCATCCCAAAGATTGTCAAGAGAAAATAATCCACTTCTATTTCCAGGTCTTGGCTGGTAGGCTGGCTGTACCCAACTTCTTCCTAACTCAATGGTATAAGGGAGATAGTCCGATTTCATTGATTTGGAATAATTAAATATCTCTTCTGTACTCAAGTGGTAATGGCCTTCTTTATCCCTCGCATCTCGGCATAGAATGTAACGGTATCCACCAATGATGTTTTGCTCTATGGGATCCCATACAATGAGTTGACTATAGGATTTATCTCCTAAATCGTATTCATCAATATCCATGGATTTGCCTGTTCCACCTCCTCCATCTCTAAATGAAATCTCTCTTAATCGACCCACTTCGTTCATTAATATTTCGCTTTCAGAAGCGTCAAAAATATAAATTTCATTCCCGCTATTATTGGTGGGTCGCACAAAATTAATTTTCGAGAGTTCTCTCGAAACTACCTCTTTCGGATAGGCATCAATAATTTCTGAAATGTCTGAACTCATGAGTTTTATTATGCAATGATAGGCATTAAGCACTAATACTCAAATTAGATTTTTTATTGATTCACGATAGATTTGGTTTTCAAAGTCATAGTGCCGCATTGGGATAGACTAAATATACTTGTAGGGGGCTATTACTAATTAAATTTATTAAATTCTACTATGTAAGTTGAATGCAGGTGCTTGGAACTGAAGTAAAAGAGCATTCTCAAAATATTAAAAAGAACTATAAACGATTTCTCTTACTTTGTTTGACCAGTCTCTTGCTTTGCCTGTTTTTGTCAATTCAGATTTTGAAATAGCAGGGTGTAGAATACAATCTATTGTTTTCCCTTTTTGCTTGAACATTTCATCAGGAAGTGTCACGAGTTCGATGTTTGCTTTTATTCCAAAACGTCTTCTCCAAATATTTATAGCGTAAAATCTCTTTGTATTTACTGCTTTAATCGAGGCAGGGACAATGGGGATGTTGTATTTGTTTGCTTTTTTAGTGAAGGATGGATTCCAAACAGCATCTTTTATAACTCCGTCTATTTTTCTTGAACAATAGCCAGCAGGAAAAACACAAACGCACATGTCAGATTTGTAAATTTCTTCTATTTTCAGAAGCTGTTCCCTGCCCGATGAACCATGTTTGTTTACTCCAACAAAAACAGTTTTAAAATTGGGTATTTTTAATAAAATATCGTTTACTACAAATCGCACATCTGGTCTAATGGATGCAATTTCCCGCAGCAATGCCATTCCATCTACTCCTCCCAAGGGGTGGTTAGCAGCAATGATGCACGGGCCTGACTTAGGAATGTGTTCTAAGCCCACAGTATTTATTTTTACTCCAATCTTTTCCAGTACCAAGTTTGCAAAGTCAACATCCTCCACTCCTTCAGAATCAGCTAAAACTTCATTTATTTCTTTTTCACGAAGTAACTTCTTTAACCATCTTAAAAGTACGCCAGGAAGTAATTTAAATAAGAGCGGATTCTTTTCCTTTATAATTTGCCCAATATTAATTTGCATTGATGCAAATCTAAGTCATTCCGTCTTTCTTTTTTAATTATATTTGCTACGAATGAAAGCCTTGCATTTACTGGTTTTTTTGCTACCCTTAGCCCTCTTTAGTCAGTCTAAGAATGTGGTAGATTTTGTTAAAAATATGAGTTCAAAAACCAGTAGTGGAATAAGACTTCAGGCTCATGAAAAAAAAACGATAGCCAGTGTTTTAATGTATCCTAGCTATTGGATGTATAAGCAATTCATCTCATCTCAAGATGGAGCCATGTGTAGTTTTTACCCCAGTTGCGCCAATTACGGTCTTCACGCCCTCTCTCAAAAAGGAGTCCTTGGTATTTTTTATTCTTTTGACCGGGTGAGTAGGTGTCATGGGATTTATCCAGCTATTTATCATTCGCACAACACAGGGCTCAACAGTGATGCGATTCATTAATTTAACCATTCTTGTATTTTTTATGCTTGGTTTAAATGCTCAGCCATATGTTGATGCAGATATTGACACGATTCAACTAAAAAAATATTTAAATCATTTAAAAAAGAGGGGAGATTCCCATGCCGCTGCTGAAGAGTCTATTTTACTTGCGAAAACCACGTTAAGTGACCAAAATATAGTGGAAGCCTTAAAATTAAATGTACAAATAGATTCGTTCCACCGAGTGGCACAATTTATTTCTGGCTTGAAGAACCCTTTGCTTAGAATGAAATGGTCTAATGTACACCGTGTTTTTTCGAGTACAGTTCCCATTCGGGGCAGCGATTCAATTTATCTTAATTTTATTCGTAGAACATTATCTGGAAATAACAGTCATATATCTGATTATTATACCAAGAATAAAAGCATCTTAAAGACATATTACTTCAGAGATCGATTTTTTGTGTTTTCAAATAAACCGCGAAAAAGAAGAGCAGTCGCAGCAGTGCTTAGTATTTTCCCTGGATTAGGGAAGCTTTATATAGGTAGAAATATGGATGCTTTGGGAAACTTTACAAACACAGCCATTTTATCTGGACTTACCTTGGTTTTTGCAAAGCACTTGGGGCAGCATCCATTGACCTATCTGAGCGGCGCTTTGGCTGGAGGCTTTTATGTGGCAGGTATCTTAGGCTCTCAGACATCGCTATTACACAATAGGCATTTTAAAAAGGACATTATTTATGAAGAAGTTATTTATTCTTTTAAGTATTACATCGCTGCTTTGTAATCTTAAATCTCAAAGTACAGCATCTCTAGATAGCCTTTCTAAAATGTACTTAATGAGAAAAGATACGGTATCCGCTATTCGAACATTTAGAAAATTACAATTCTATACGAATGATGTAGATCAAAAAAAGGAAGTGAATAATGCACTTTTTGACCTTTACATGCAAAGAGCTCAAATTAAAGATGCCAAATTTTGTTTGGATTATCATCAAGATTATTTATCCTCAGATACCTCCTCCATTCAAAGGCAAAGTATGCAGCTATTTGCTGTTTTTTACACAGGTAAGTACTGGAATTATGCAGAAAAGATGCTTGAAGTAGCAGAACGTAATGGAATGAGCCCCGTGGATGTTTTGTTTTTAAAATTTGCAATAAATTATGAAAATTTTGACTACAAAAAGTGCCTTCAAATACTGGCTTACGATAGTTTTAAACTCAAGCGTAAAGACCAATGTGCTTTAATCTTGGAAAAGTTAAGTCGTCGAAAAAGAAATCCAAGGCTAGCTGCGCGACTTAGTATTATCCCGGGGATGGGTCAGTTCTATTCAGGAGATGTGAGGAATGGGATAAATTCCATCCTGCTTAATGGAGGATTCGTTTATGGCATATATTGGCTTAATGCTCATACGCATCCCATAGCTTCTGTTCCATTGGTGCTTATTGCTTTAAGGTATTACAGCGGAGGTATTAAGAATAGCAAAATATACAGTGCGAAACGAAATATCAAGAATAGAGAACGATTTAGGAACGCTCTATTCTCTGAATTTACAAGCGACAAGTGATATTTTTTATCGAACTTTCGCGCACTTCGTCATTTCTTTTTTTAACTCTACACTTCTGGTTTAAATTTGCCGCACATGAAAAAGTTTTTAGTACTAAATCTTCTCACTCTATTTTCAGTAAGCGTTTTTGCACAAGCAAAACTAATTGAAAAATTTGAAGCTACAGATGCTATGGATGTATCCTATGCCAAGTATGAGCTTCCCAATGGATTAACGCTTTTAATCCATGAAGATCATAGTGATCCAGTAGTGCATTTAAATGTTACCTACCACGTAGGTTCTGCAAGAGAAACTCCAGGTAAAAGTGGTTTTGCCCACTTTTTTGAGCATATGCTATTCCAAGGTTCCAAACACGTAGAAGATGAGGAGCACTTTAGACTCATCAGGCAATATGGAGGAACCGTTAATGGAAACACTACCCGAGATAGAACGGTATATATTGAAACCTTCCCAAGCAACTTTACTGAAACCGCTTTATGGATGGAAGCCGATAGAATGGGTGCTTTCTTAGAAGCATTTACCCAGAAAAAATTTGAAATTCAAAGAAGTACCATTAAAAATGAGAAAGCACAACGGTTTAATAATCCTTATGGTTTTTTAAGAGAGCTAGTGGGGCAGCAATTGTACCCCTCCGATCATCCGTACTCATGGGAAACCATAGGTTATTTAGATGATTTGGATAATTCAGATAGTAATGATCTGAAAAACTTCTTTTTGCGCTGGTATGGACCCAATAATGCCGCAGTCATTGTTTCAGGAGATGTTAATCCTGAGGATGTTGTAAAATGGACCGAAAAATATTATGGCAGTATAAATCGAGGCCCTGATGTGAGAAAACAAAGGGTAAGACCTGTCGTTTTAAAAGAAGATAAAGCGATATCTCAAATAGATATTAACGCATCTGTCCCGCTTGTGTACCGTTCGTTTGTAGGAGTGCCTGCACGTCATCCGGATGAGCCCGCGCTGGATTTCTTGGCTTATATTATGAATTCAGGACAAAATTCCTACCTATACAAAAGCATTATGGAGGATGAGAAAGCATTGCAAGTTGGTTTCGATAACAATCCCTTAAGCTCTATTAATCACGAATTAGCAGGAGAAGTTGCTCTTCTCATTGTTGGTTATCCCATGCAGCAAATCGAAGATCTTCAAAAAACAATGAGTGATGCCGTGAACGCTTTTACCATCGAAAGTTTTTCAGATGACGATTTAGCGAGAGCTAAGATTATTTTCAAAAAAGGATCTACCAATGGAATGGAAAGTGCTCAAAGAAAAGCCAATGATTTAAGTCAAAATTGGTACTTGAGTTATGGTAATATGTATAAAAATTCTGATGAATGGAAAAAATATGAAAGCGTTACGAAGGAAGATATTATGCGGGTATTTAATAAATACATAAAGGGAAAGAATTCTTCCACCGTTATTATTAAACCATTGCCATCAAGCGAAAAAGACAACAAGGATAATTATGTATACAAAAGCTTGAATCCAAATGCGGGGTTGGAGAATCCGGCTGCCGCCGCCGAATACTTCGGATTGATACATAAGCCAACAGTAGATGATTTTGACCGAAGCATTAAGCCAACTCCAAGTTCACCTAAGGTACCGAAAGTTCCTGAGGTATACTCAGAAATTCTTAAGAATGGAGTTAAAGTTTTAGGAACTGAGACTAATGAGACAGATAATATATCTGTTATCATAAATATGAAAGGCGGTCGTTTGCTCGAAGGAAGTAAATATCCTTTAGGTACTTGTGAAGCCATGACCTCATCCATGAATGAAGGAACAGAACTACAAGCTCCAGCGGAACTTGAAAAACGCTTGGAAGCAATAGCATCAAGCTTTGGCTTTAGAAGCGCAAAAACAGGGATGACCATTAGCTTAAATTCTGATAAAGAACATTTTGCTGAGGCCGTAGCCTTATTAAAAGAAGCCATGTTTAAACCACGCTGGGATAAGTCTAAATATTCCAAGGATCAAAAGCAAATGATTCAAAATGCGAAAAGCGCCTTACGAACCAAAGGTGTTGGTGTAAATAATGCTTGGAATAGAGTAATGTATGGAGATAATGTGATGTCTGCTTATGTTGGAGCAAGCGATTATGCAGATATTAGTATTTCTGATTGTAAAAAATTCTATGAAGAGTTTTTTAGCCCAGACCATGCGGTTGTTGTTGTAGGTGGAAATATTAATCAGACTGAGGCCATGAAAGAATTGGCATTTTTGGGAGATTGGGAAAAGAAAGGATATACCGTTCCAAAGCCAACACAGTTTACCGATATGAAAACCAGTCAGATATTTGGAGTAGATTACAGCAATTCACAAAACTCACAAATTACCTTAGGTTTTAAAGCCATGCCTTATGATATTGATGGAAATTACTACAAAAGTCGAATTATGAACTTTGCATTGGGCGGAAATTTTAACTCTCGATTGAACCTTGATATCAGGGAAGATAAAGCATGGACCTATGGCATAAGAAGTGGTTTCTCTTCCGGTTATGAAGATATGCCAGGTTTTTATCAAGTAAGTGCTCAGGTAAAAGCCAATGCTACCGATAGTGCAATTGTTCAAATTCTATATAACCTTCAAGAGTACAAGGATAAAGGCTTAACAGAAGATGAATTTAAATTTACCAAAGATGCGCTCCTAGCGAGTCAATCTTTAAATTATGAAACCTTAGGTCAAAAGCTAGGAATGCTATACAACATTGGATACAGAGACTTACCAATCAATTATATGGAAAAGCAAAATGAAGTTCTTCAGAAAATAACCAAGTCTGAAATTGATGCATTAGCTAAAACGAACATTGATCTCGATAAATTAGTGATTGTTGTTGGAGGAGACATGTTTGTTTTAAAAGATAAACTCGAAGCGCTCGGCCTGGGTAAAGTCCAAGTATTAGATGCAGATGGCTCAGGAAAAGTTAAAATTAAAAAATCTGGCGAAACCATCAAACACACAAAGAATTATTAATCAATACCTTATAAAAAACCAAAAAGGTGCGAGAGAAACTCTCGCACCTTTTTTTTATAAATGAGTACAATAAATTCAAAAACGTATTATATTTGCAGCCCCTTTGGGGACATTCCTAATAAATGGGAGCTTAGCTCAGTTGGTTCAGAGCATCTGCCTTACAAGCAGAGGGTCACAGGTTCGAATCCTGTAGCTCCCACTTCAAAGCCTTTCGATTTCGGAAGGCTTTTTTGCTCCTTAGTCTATAGACCTCAGATACAACTGCTCCACCTTATCCCTTGCCCAAGGAGTTTTTCGTAAAAATTTTAAGCTAGATTTAATCGAAGGGTTATGGGTAAAACACCGAATGTTTATCTTTTCTCCAAGTTCTTCCCAGCCGTATTCCTCATAGAGGTATTCAACAATGTCTGCAAGCTTTACCCCATGTAAGGGATCGTTGGATTGAAAAGTCATTCTTTGGATAATTCTATTTTTAAGATGTGATTTTGTTTGGGGCCATAAGTGATTCTGGCCTGCATATCATTATTCAAAATACCGCCCTTGCCATGAGTTAGATTAAACGCCTTTTCCCCACTAAGGTTTACCCCTGAAAAGTGAAATGAAGTTTTATTGATATCAAAACTCGCCACGGTTTGGGTGCCTCCTCTCGGGGCGTTCAGTATTTTCTCCTTATAATTTGTGATGCGTCCCTCCGTCACTCTTGAAAGCTGTTTTTCTGAAAAGGTATTCATTTCAGGCAATGATTTTTTTGTATATTCAATGTAAAAATACGAAGCGAATAAGAGCAGACCTAAACCAAGAATTCCATAAGGTGCCGAACGCCTAAATTCTGTGGGAAGTCTCTTGTTAAAGAGAAGGACTAAAACTCCAATAATCAGCACAGCAGTGGCCGTAACCTTAATTACGCCCTCATCGCTCATGGGAACCGAAGCGGCCGATTCTAAGTCCCAGTAGGTGTAGTAATCCATCTGTACAAAGATAGGCTTGCTTCTGACATCTTAGAGTAATTAATGCACGTATGAACCTGCAACAAGGCTTAACGAGTAATGCTAACAACTCCTTTTTCGTGGTGGATTTCACCCAGTACATCGTGTATTTCTAAAATAACAATGTACTGACCGTTCGGGTATTTACCTGCATCCCAGCCCGCATTCATATCCAATGTTTCAAATATTTGAGATCCCCAGCGATCGTAAATCGTCATTTTTATACTCTTAATTCCACGACCCCGAATAATAAATTTATCATTTACTCCATCTTCATTTGGAGAGAACGTATTGGGGAGCCACAAGCGATACACATCATTAATACGTATAGTAGCCATAGCTGTATCATTACAGCCAGGCAAAGAACTGCAAATTAAAGTACTTGTATAGGTTCCCGTATCTCCATAAAGGTGACTTGGAGCATTGGTATTTATTTCTGATTCCCCATCTCCAAAAAGCCAAAGCCAAGTGAGTGATCCACTTTGAGTATTCGTAAAATTAACCCTGTTGTTTTCTATATTGGTAATAATAGGATTTACCGAAAAGCTTGCAGAAGGTTTCGCATATACGATCAAGGTGTCAGTCATTCCCGCCACATTACGACAGCCATTGGCATCCGTGAACGAAGCCCTAATAATATATTTATTTGGTTTTGGTGCATTTATGATTTGATTATTTGAGACAGACTTAAAGCTATCCAATCCCGTTGTTTTCCACCAAAAATCAGTAATGGTTTGAGCAGAACTATAACTTAAGGTCACCGTTTCATCCTCACAAATTTCCCTGGCCGATAAACTAAGGCTTGCTTGCGGTAAATCATGAACCCTAAGGTCTACACTATCTTTAGCCGGTGTAGAGCATCCATCATCCACAAGAATAACATACCTCGTGTCTCCAATAAATGTTGGATTCACCGTTACAGATGTTTGCGGCTCAATTACACCATTTAAATATTGTTTCCGCTGTGCTGTGATTCCTCCCGACTGACTAAGTGTTAAGACAGATGCTTGGTTGATGCATATAGCTCCAGGATTCGAGCTTATCGTTGCCTGCAGAGGCGCCCGTTTACTCAGGAGTAGGGTAGTTGTATCACTTTTTACCGTGCAACCATCTTCAGCAATAGCCGTAATAATTGATCCGTTCGGCAAGTTAAAACGCTGTGTATTACCTATTAAGTTTCCTGGCAGCCAACGAATCGCGAGAGAGCTTGCTTTTCCACCACGTGCATTGCTTCCTAAAAGTAATTCTTGCCCATCGCAGAGGGTGGTATCTTTCAGTGCATTTATTTCAATGACATCATATAAATCCACGGAGATGCTATCGCTTACATCGGGAGAGCACCCGTCGCTCAAAGTGAAATAATAAACTTCATTTTGGACTGGTGTCTCAGCAATAATTCCTGTTTTTCCGTGATCCCAATTAAGGGTGTATCCAGATCCTATACCACCAAAGGGAACCACATCTATATTTAGCGAAGTTCCTCTACATAAAATAGTATCTAATGGTTTAGCATAGGCCAAACTTGGATACGTGTAAATAAGAACCGAGTCCATCGCAGGATTTGCAGTGCATCCGTCAGTTAAGGTAACTTTAACCAGGATTGTATCCTGTAAAATAATGTCTTCATAGGAATTTGTATTGCCAGAGCTGGTCCAGGAATATCTGTAATTTAAGGAGTCTCCGCCAGAACTAATGGTTCCCAAACGGGTGGGTTTGTTAATGCAAAAGAGCAAACTGTCCTTGTCCACTGAAATGCGTAAAGGATCCCTTACATAAATATTTAGGCTATCTCGAAATGATTCTTTAGTACATACATCAATCGTCTCTACCCAAACAAGCGTGTCTTTCATGGGTTGAATCCTCAGTGTATCAGCATGTGATCCATCGCTCCAAGTATGATAAAACCCACTTTGACTTCCTCCTTTTTTAAGAGGGCTGAGGATTAAGCTATCTCCCAAGCACAAAGTGGTATCTTGAATGAGTTCGGAGGAGAAGCTGCGGTGGTAAGATTCAAATTCAATCTTAAATCCAGCCCCTTCTACAAAAGGGTCACTATAATGTTTGACCCAAAATACATCTCCAGGAATGGTCATCCAGTTACCTCCATTTGGAGTCGTGTTTCCAGTATATTGCCCAATTTTTTCTGCTTGAGTTGTGTTTTTACCAAACAATACCATTGAGTCATAATTCAACTCATAGTCCAAATAAAGGAACTTCAATCGGATGGAATCTGCATTTGGGGCAGTAACTTTAAGGTTGGATTGCACCAAAGCAATGTAATCCGATTCGCCTCCATTGTCATAAACAAATCCAGCGCATTGTTCCACAGAGTCTGTTCCACTTCGAGGCATAATAGCTGCATTGCAAATGTCAAAAGTAGAATCAATTTTTATATACGAAGTACGCGTCATACTATCCTTTTTGTTTTTAAAACATGACGTCGCTCTTAATTTAACTGTGAAATCACCATAGGAGGAATAGGTATGTTGTGGATTTCGTTTTTGGCTGGTATCTCCATCTCCAAAAAACCATTCATTTTTAGAACTATTGGTGCTTGTATTTTTAAAGGTAAAAGCCTGCGATGGATGGCACGCGAAGGTATCCGCCACAAAATTGGCTATCACCTCGCTCGAGTCGTATTTATCGCCAATTCCACAAACCCACCAAGCATTCGTTACCATAATTACTTCCTTGCTGCAGGAACCAAATAAATCAACGGCAGAAGCAATGCTATAGGTGCGAGCCTCGCTATAATTTGAACTCCTGGTAAGGTATACACTTAAATTTCTGTAGGCAATGTCTGCTGCCGTTTCTAAACCCAAGCTATCAATTGAAAAGGTATCTCCCTTTTCATTGGTTCCAGAGCTTCCGTGTGCAAGTAGATAGTACCAATAGTTTTGCACGCCACTATTGAGGTGCACCCCACCATTGTCTCCTGTTCCAAAGTACCATCGCACTCCATGGTAGTATTTTGGATGATTTCTTAAATTGGGATTAGCCATATTTCTAAAACCTTTCCCAGAAGAACTTATTTCTTCGCCAATGGCCCAACTCCATCCTTTGGGTTTTCCATAAGCTTCCACGGTATTTCCAAAAATATCTGAAAAACTTTCGTTTAAAGCTCCACTTTCATTTCTATAAATTAAGGCTGCCGTATTTGTGGTAACGGCATGTGTAATTTCATGAGCCACAACGTCCAGGCATGTGAGCGGAAAAGGGTTCCCTCCATTTCCATCGCCGTAGGTCATGCAATTACAGCCTGTGCTCCAGAAGGCATTGTAATAATTGCTACTGTAATGCACATAGCTTCTTATTTTGGTGCCCTTGTCATCAAAACTATTTCGATTGAATCGGTTGAAAAAATAATCATAGGTTATTCCAGCTCCCCAATGGGCATCTCCTGCAACTTCATCTTGGTTTATATTGGCGTTATTCCAAAAATTATCGGCATCTGTAAAATCAACGGCTGCTCCATAGGATGTTCCCTTTCGCATGTTATAAGTCTCAATCCCATTTCCATGTACAGTTTCTCTCAATCTATAATTTCCTACTCCCATACTATCGGTAGCCATGGTTTGGGTATCGCTGTACTTAGTAACGGTTTTCCCCGTAACATTTCCGTCGAGAATTTGACTTTCATTGGCAACGAATTCGCCAGTTTCCGCATCAATATAGACTTTTTCACCAAACGACGGAGTTTGAGAAAAAACATCTGCCACAAAGCACAAGCGATGGGGCAAAGATAAATCGAAGTTGGGAGAACAGAAGGCTAAAGTAGGGTTGGGGTAGTAGTTCGTATCCTCCACTTTTGTGAGTTCTTGCAAAAAATGATTCATGCTCTCATCTTGCCAATAATAGGTTTCAGAAGGAAATGAAATGAGTATTTTTTCGATCGCCTCCTCCGAATCTATTTCTTGTTTTCCTTGCAATAAATCCTCTGGAACAAAGGTTCCATTAATGCTAAGAATGGCATTTTCTTTTGTATGAATAATGTATATACCGGTACTCACTTTGACTCCTCGGTAAAATTGCTGAAGTCTTAAATGCGATTGGCCAATTTTATCTTTTATTGTGCGAATAGGTTCCCAGGTTGTGCTCTCCGAGTGTTTTAAAAACTTGCGTAGAACTAAGGAGTAATTAGAATACGAAGGCCCCTGATCTTTAAAAACAACCCGCGATGGAGTATTTAAAAAGGGGTTAATCGTGATATCTTGAGCCTGAGCATTTGCACAAAAAATTAATGATAGTGCAAAGAAAGACTTCTTCAACATTCTTTTCATTTAATGTCAAAGTTACAAATATTATGCCATCACTTATCAACCTTTTGCAACTAACTCGGCAATCCGAATAATTACCTTGGTGGCCTTTACGATGCTTTCTACGGGTACATACTCATATTTACCATGAAAATTGTGACCTCCCGCAAAAATATTTGGGCAGGGCAGGCCCATATAGCTTAGTTGTGAACCATCGGTTCCTCCTCTAATGGGTTTAATAAGGGGCACAATATCCAAATCTTTCATGGCTTGCTCCGCAACATCTACAATATGCTTTACTGGTTCTACTTTTTCACGCATATTGAAGTACTGGTCTTTAATTTCACAATCTACAATGTCTCCTCCAAATTGATCGGCGTATTGGCTGTTTATTTTTGCTACTTGTTCTGCAATAAATGCTTTTCTTGCCTCATACTTGCCCTTGTCATGATCGCGAATGATGAGGGTTACTTTACTTTCTTCTATGCCGCCCTGAAAATCATAAACGTGGTAGAACCCTTCGTAACCTTCAGTTCTTTCCGGAACTTCTGCTTGTGGTAGCTGAGCCAAAAAGTCGCTTGCGAGTAGCATGGAATTTATCATTTTTCCTTTTGCATAACCCGGGTGAACGCTTTTACCCTTAAAGTTAAGCGTTGCTCCAGCTGCATTAAAGTTCTCATATTCTAACTCACCAACCTGGCTTCCATCCATAGTATATGCCCATTGGGCGCCAAATTTTTCAACATCAAATTTAT
>JAURQA010000267.1 GCA_030836345.1 Bacteroidota bacterium | reverse complement strand
CTAGGAGCGGGTAATTTCCGTCATAAATTGGGGGAATTATACATATCTAATCGCGCCAATAGTAAGTGGGCTTATGGACTCTCAGGCCAACATCTAAGTGCAGATGAAAATGGTAGTATTAGAGATTTTAGCACGAATAAAGGATCCATTTGGGGGAGTCGATTTTATGGAAGAAGTAGCATGACCGCTAAAATGCATTATGATCGTGAAATGTACCGATTTTTTGGATTTGATACGAGTAAAATTAGTGAAATTACAAACCAAGAAAAGAAAATTGGAACCAGCATTGGAGGGAGTGTCCTTTATGATTTAAAAGCAATTAACAACAAGCCAGGGCTTTCTGTAGGCGTGAATTTCAATAATTACGACAATACCTTATCGCAGAGCGAATTGGAATATGGAGCCGATTTGGGTTGGGATTTTAGAATGTCTCAAGTGAGAATATTTGGAGAACTTGATTTTACTCAACTAAGTTATCGTCAAACATTCAGAACCACAAATCAAAGTATTATTGCTTTTAATCCAAGAGCGCAGTTTTTGAATAAAGAAAATGGGGTGGATGCTTTGGTTGGGTTTAATCTTTCACATATTTTTGGTGAAGATGATCCTTATATTAACCCTGTTATTCATGCAGAGAAAAAATTAGAAGGACTCAAAATGCTTGTTTACGGTGGAGTAAATGGCGGCCTCCAAGTTAATTCAGTCCGAAGATTTGCCAATACTGTGCCTTTTACTTATGACAGTATTGCCATTAAAAATTCATTCGAAAAAATTAAGGGTTACGTTGGGTTAAAGGGTAAAATAACAGAAAATAGTCAGTTTATGATCGAGATAGGGGGAAATTCGGTAGATAATATGCCCTTAGTCGTGAGTAATCCTGATACTTTAAACTCAAGCAATTTGGTGTATGATAATGTATCAAACTTGTTCTTTGCTGGAGATCTCAGGGTAAGTGTCGGAGAAAAATTGAGGCTTGGTGGTAATTTTAGGTTGAATAATTACGAAACGGATAATGAGATTGAAGCATTTCACTTGCCGCTCGGACAATATGGGGTGTCTGCTCAGTATTTATTAAATAAAACGTTTGTATTTGATTTGGGAATCGATGGCATTGGCAAATGGTACAACAAGCAATTGGTAACTAACCAAAGGACCGAAATAGAAGGTTATCTTGATTTACACGCTCGTGTGGATTATAGATTTAAAGATGTTGCAAGGTTCTGGATTCAAGGAACAAATCTGCTCAACACAAATTATCAGCGATACTATGGGTATAATGTCTATGGAGCCACAGTTATGGTGGGTATTTCTGCAAGTTTTTAGGTTAAATGGAAAAGACTTTAAATCATATTAGGGAACAGCTGCTGAGTAATGGGGAATTTATGGTTCCTGCTCTAGGTAGATTCTTTCTTCATGGTTACAGCAGTTCTGCAAACAAATTTACAAAAGATGCTCGACTGAGAGGAAGTACCATTCATTTTGAGCATAACGAAGATCAGAAAGTAAAAGGTGAAATTCCTGATTTTATTCAATTGTTTTCAAAAGATGTTCTTGAGGGTTTAAACAGAAATAAGACGTTCTCGGCAGGATTTCTTGGTAATTTTTTTATTAATTCTTCAAAGCAAATCACTTTTTTGGCTTCGCCAAAAATTAATCTAAGTACAGATACTTTTGGGTTCACTCAAGTGAAGGCGGATGAGTACAAAAAAGATTGGCTCGACTGGCTCAGTGATCCAGAAGAGGATGGAACTATTCAAAAAGGAGAATTAAATGTACCTCCCAAAGAAAATAAAGAATCTCAAATACCATCCTCATCAAAACAGTCAAGCAAAAAAACACCTCCCCTCAAAAAGCAGAAAGAGCAAAAGGCGATCAATGAAACGAATAAATCCGTATTAAAGCCCGAGCAGAAAAAAGAGGAGCGTCCATCTGAACGAAAGATTGACAAAAAAATAGTACCTGCTATGGAGCCTTCGGTAAAATCCACCGAGAGCCTACCAGATAAAAAGAAGTCGCGACTTGGTTTAAAAATAGTAGCCTCCTTAATATTTATTTGTCTGGCGGGATTATCCATTTATTATGCTCAATATTATGCTCAATATTATGCTGCAGAGAATTTAAAAGTTCAAGCTATTCCTAACGATAATGGGGTAAATGAAACGAACGAACCAACTGTTGAGGGTTCAACTACAGCGGAGCAAATAGAAGTAGAAAAACAAAAAGCCACCTCTCTCATCCGAGCAGAGTCCAATCGGATCTCTAAAGAAAATCTACTTAAATTTTCTTTAATGCCTGGCGAATTTTATATCGTTGGCAATACATTCTTAAGAGAGAATACAGCCTTAAGTGAGTGTTCTCGATGGATGAGCTTAGGTCAAAGCAATGCAGCCTGTGCCCAAACAGAAGGCAGTCAAATGTATAAAGTTATTTTAGGACGTTTTGAATATGAGAAAGACGCCCAAGTATTTATTGATGATATGGTTCTCCTTGATAGTTTACCCGTATCCATAGAACCATTAAAAATCCGATATCCCGATTAGTGCTATGTATGTTATAGAATCAAATTTAACCTCCACAAAAAAAGATAAAGTCATAAGTGCCATAGGCGCTGCTTTACTCATGTTTTTGTTCTTACTCTTAATGGCATATGTAACAATTGGAATGCCCGATCCTCCTATAATAAGTAAGCAAGGAGCCTTAGAGTTGGATTTTGGTTATGTAGAGGCCGGATTTGGGGAACCAGATCAAGGAGGCCCTTCATCTACTGCTCCAGCCCAAGGCGGAGAAATAGGTGGGTCTAGTGCAGCCAGCAATGGAGGTTCGCCCCCAAAAGCGGTGGTCACCTCTGATAAAGGT
>JAURQA010000266.1 GCA_030836345.1 Bacteroidota bacterium | reverse complement strand
TTAAATAAAAAATCGCAACAGCTAAGGGGATTATTACAAAAATATGAAACGGGGGCTCTGGAAAAGCATTAAGCAAGGTTTCGCCTTCAGGCCTTCTCTTGAGATACCAAAAATTAGCTTCTTCCCCAAGGATAAAGTTTGCGAGATAGATTCCAAACAATAATATTAGTGTCACCCCAACGACTTTATGTACATCTCTAAGATAGGGTCTCTCTCCCAGTGCAATAACAGCAAAGAATACACCCAATAATAGCAAAGCATGGCCATAGAAGAACTGCCAGTATTCAGGGCTTGGAGGACCGAACTCTACATCTGGAGTAATGAGGGCTAATGTGGCGCCACCGACTCCCCAAAAAAATGCACAATTAAACAGCAGCCTATTTTTATTGAAGAAATAAAATGCAATCGCAAAAGCTGACAGATCACACATATGCAATGGGAACATCTCTTGCCAATCTAAACCCAAGGTAAAGTTGTAATAGAGGTTATTGGTAATTTCATGAACGAAAATAAGGCATGCTATTCCAATTCCAATTCCCCATTTAGTTTTTTCTTCTCTGTGCTTAAACATTAAGGGCAACCCGATGAATAATATGAATGTTATGGCTAGGGTAGCTAAGTGAGCAGCGCCAAATATCTCAAAGGGTTTAAATTCAACCATTTATTTTTATAAAACTGTTGTCTCTGTAACTTTCCAATTCTATAGTAATTTGTAATTAAAAGTATTAATTTTTATGGATCAGGCAGATTGCTTACTACTCAACGGTAATGGAAAACCCGTGAGCCTGTTTCCGCTCTCAATCATTAGTTGGAAAACAGCTGTGAAGCTTTTTCTAACCAGGGAAGTTTTTTTAATTAAAGAGCATAAAGATAAGATCGTAAGATCGCCTTCTTTTGAAATGAACCTGCCCAGCATCTTAATGCTGCCAAAGTTTCACCATCATGCTGAACAGGTTAAGTTCTCTCGTACGAACGTATTTATTAGAGACGGTCACAATTGCCAATACTGTCACGAGGCCTTTGAGCGAAAAGAGCTTACTATTGATCATGTCATTCCCAAATCCAAGGGAGGTAAAACAGAGTGGGATAATGTTGTAACTTCATGCAAAAAATGCAATCTTGCTAAAGGCAGTAAAGATATTAAACCTTCAAGAATTCCAAAAAAACCTAGCATTGGAACTTTGATTAAATACCATCAGTTGCGCAGTAAAAATTTTCCTGACGGCGAATGGGCAAAATATATTCAGTAATTATTAGCTACAGATTTAGGATATCTTTTTTTCTTAATATCGCAGGCAGTATCTTTGCTTGATTCATTCCCGGTTTCCAGAAAACATACAAAGGGACGCCCGAGCGTTCATATGCTTCTAGTGCCGCCGCAATTTCACTGTTGCGATTTGTCCAATCAGCTTTGATGTATTGAATATTTTGATTTTTTAGAAATGTTTGGATTTCTTTGGTGCCTAACACCAATGCTTCATTGGTTTGACAAGTGATGCACCACGCCGCTGTAAAGTTAATTAAGTAAGCTTGATTTTGGCTTTGCAAATTAGTTTCTGTTTGTGTATTCCACTCAGCCAAGTTTTCACTAGAAGGTGCGGCAGATTTTTCGATATTACTAATAAGCAAAAATGCACTTATTACAAAAAGAGCACCAATAACTGAAGCTATCTTTGATTTTTGTGCAAAAATCCATACTCCAAAGCTAGCCAATAAGCACATAGCCAGGAGTATGATTAAATCGGTTCCAGCAGTTTGTTGCTCAAATACCCAAAGCAACCAAATGGAGGTTGCAAACATGGGAAAGGCAAAAAACTTTTTGAGGGTTTCCATCCATTCCCCAGGCTTTGGAAGCATCGCAATTAATTGAGGATTCCATCCCAAAATTAAGTAGGGCAAGGCAAAGCCAAGAGCAAGAGCAATGAATACGACCATGCTTACAATGCTTGGTTGGATAATGGCATAACCTAACGCAGCCCCCATAAAAGGAGCAGTACATGGAGAGGCAACTATCACTGCTAAAGCACCTGTCCAAAAAGAATTACTTAACCCGCTGCTTTGAGTAACGGATTGAGTAAGAAAAAGATTGCCAACATTAATATTGATATCGGTTAATAAGATAAAACCAATCATAGTCATCACAATTGCCAAGAAACCAACTATCTCAGGAGACTGCAACTGGAATCCCCAGCCCACCAGTTCGCCAGTTGCTTTGAGTCCAAGTAAAAGCAGAGCGATCGCTATAAATGTGAAAAGCACACCCCCGCTAAAAGTAAGCGCATGTATTCTGATTTGTCTGGGATTGGAATCTGCTAATTTTAAGAAGCTCATCACTTTCAAGGAGATTACAGGAAACACGCACGGCATGAGGTTCAAGATGATCCCGCCTAAAAAAGCAAACAATAAAGCTTGCAATAAGTTCAAGGAGTCACGCTTTGGTATTTGGGTAGAGGATTCAACTAAGTAAGCTTGATCATCGATGAGAAGGATGCCTTTGAGGTGTGAGAAATTCTTATCCTCTCGAGTTATCTCAATAGCATAGGTTCCTTGACTCACTTCAGTTAGAGAGTGGGAGGGCAGATATTTAATAATATCCTCTGTTTCTACAAAGAAGTAGGCTTTATCGGGCTTCTTATCGTAATCAAATTCAATAACAATTTTTTCTAGTGAAGTTTGTACATCGATAGGCAACACTTTGTTTGGAAGTTCGTTTACAGCATCTAATAATTCCGATGATCGATTCAGTTGCGAAAGATCAATCGAAAGCTCGGCACTCTCTGGAATGCAAATATCGCTACAAATTAAAAATTCAAGTTCTGCAGATAATAAGCCTAGTTCGGAGTCTGGTTGTTTAAAAACTTTAAAAGGGAAAATTACAAAATCTTTGTAGCCATAAGTGATAAGCGGATCATAGGGAATAATTTCAGGAGTTGGCCAACTAACGTCTTCAATGATGATGTCCATTCCATGACTCCACATAATTGAAAATGGTCCGCCAGAGTCTCCAGGATTTTTCCAATAGGT
>JAURQA010000265.1 GCA_030836345.1 Bacteroidota bacterium | reverse complement strand
GGCTCGGTTTGACTAAATTCTTCAAATTGATATTCTGCTGATACTTGGTTCCCATCCAACCGCATATATCCTTGGAATGGAAAGCCTCTAGTAGTTTTATCATTAAACCCAATCCAATGACCACTTAATATTTGGGGACGGCTTCGGAATTCGAAATTGGTTAATGTGTCCGCGGTATTAGTAAAGTTTAGTAAGCAAATATTTTCCTCAGACTGAAAATCAATGATTTCGTGGTTGCGCTGTGAAGTAGCTGTTGAAATTTCCCAAGGACGAACTTGTACAATACTACTATCTGTTGCTCCTTCAAAAAGCACTTTGTAAGCCCCTATTATTGGGAGCTTGTTTCGAGGCATCATATACCAGCGTTTAACCAGAGTGTCTTTCCCGTCATCATTGGGGAAACACTGCTTATTTGGTTCGGCTTCTACGATTAATCGGGCCTCGTACCAGCCTTCCGGCACACCCGAGAACCTTCGAGCAAAAGTGCTATCTGTAATGGTTTCTGAACCCAATTTCCATGTATAAGTCGCACTTGGAGTTAATGCGGAAAATCTAAATCTTGAATTGTTGCTATACACTGAGTCTTTATCATGCACATAATCATCTACACCAAAAAAACCTGCCGGAGGTGACCATTGCCCCCCCCTTGAAAAAGCAGCTTTAACCTCAGATTTTCCAAAACAGGGATCATAGTTCTCGCAATCAGGATTACCAGGATCTTGGCACTTGCACTTTTTACAACTTTCCAAGCTTACAATCCCTAGAGATACGGCCAACACAAACATGAAGAATATCTTTTTCATGTTTAGTTATCGTTTAATAATAATGCTTCTAATTTTTGAAGACGTGCCTCTTGCGCTCTTATCTTCTTCTCTTGTTCGATGGTGTATAACGTTAACTCTTCAATCTTTTGTTGTTGTAGCGCTTGCATATCTGCCACATCAATGCCATTTTCCAAAACTTCTTTTTCAGAGGGAATTTCTGGCAGGTGTTGGTTTTTAAGAATATATTTTTCGAGACTTTCCAATGATCTCAACTTGTAATCTTTAGCAAACACAAAATCGCTCCACCAAGTGCTTGCAACATTTAGATTGGTGCATTGCAAATCGCCTCGGGCTTCAATATTTCCCTCAGAATCCATACGCAGGCCTCCTATGGCTGAATTGGTGCTCCAAGGAGCAATGACCAAACCGGCTCCTTCATTGCTTCCGTTATCTACTGCGGAGGCATCCTTTCCAAAACCATCCGTATAAAACAATCCTACATCTCCCTCTTTGGAAATTCCATTAAAACTATAGTCTCTGCAATTAGGAACAACGGATAGGTGCCGTGTGAAACTCGCGGATAAACCATTGGATGCACCTGTGTATTGATTGCTTCTTGCCTGCGTTGCAAAAATAGCTACTGGCGTTCCCCAACCGCTGGTGGCTACCACATCCAAATTAGTCCGGGGAGTAGCAGTATTTATTCCAGTGAAACCATTGGGCATTACCATGAATTTGGTGGAATATTCCTTTTGGCCGGAGTGGGTATTAAAATTCTTTGTTCTTGCCCAAATAAGCGGCATGCTGGGCACAGGATTTGAGCTATGGCTACTTAAAAGATGACCAATGGGCGTGGTATGATTCACCGCATTGTGAAAAACCCATGGAATACCGGTAGCACGCACAATTACTTCAGAGCCTCCGCTGCCTGGGTTTGGATCAGGGTCTACAAATCCAAATGATCCAGAACCAAGGTAATGGCCTACTCCTACTGCCCCTCCAGAGCAATCATCCTGCGTAACAACGAGCCCGTTGCTTGGCGTAGGTGTTGGACAATAGGTGATTTCCAGGCGGCCTTCGGGCATAACGGTTCCTATTCCCACGGGATCTGTTGTGCTTGTTTTTACATTAGAAGGTGCTCCAGAATTATCTTCCCAGTTGCCTTGAGCCATTAAGGAAAAGGATGCCAGTGTGCAGATGGAAAAGGCTAGGTCTTTGATTCGTTTCTTTGTGTTTAATGCTTTCATATATTTATTTTTAATTGTTTTTATTATAAAGGACCTTCATGTAAAAATTACACATCAAAAAATGGATAATAGCCCATGGCCTTAATATAGGGAGTAAAAGCGTTTTAATAATTGAGTAGAAGCGAGATGGTTTAATCCTCTTTGTCTGTTACAAATAAACCATTAATATTCAATAAATACAACACAAATTTAAAATAAATACTATTTGTATTTTTTATTTAATTATAATTAACGAAAGACCTGTTATATAATTGGCCGAATGCAGTTGCCTAAAGACACAGGCATGTGCAGATTATAGCTTGGATATGAATTTGCTTTGAGTCTGGTAACCTTCCAATAAAAACAACTCTAAAGTTGTACTCAAGGTATTCTAAAACAGTTTCGTTGTTAAAGGCTTCTCGCTTCATATAGGTGCATAAAGAACACCAACTCGCATAGAATCAATTAAAATAGCCTTGCCCGTTTTAAGGGGTTGATCTTTAGCCTAATTAAAGTCATTATTTATGCACTGACTGGGCGAAGGTACTTTCCCAAACCGGCCTTTCTTTTTGCAGGAGAAAGCCGCTGTAGCAATAAGAGCAAGTAGCGGTATAGATTTCATAACTTAAGTTATTATATCTATTGCTAAATAATTCAGCTAAAAGAAAAATCCAAAAAATATGACTATACCCTAAAAAAACTAGTGAAGCTCAGCAACTTTCCTTGGCTCATATTTAGCAGCTACTTCAGCTATTTTAGAGATGTGCTCTGGAGTTGTTCCGCAACAACCTCCCACTAAATTAATCCATCCATCCTTACACCAATCTTCTAAAATACCCGCCATATGTTCTGGACTATGATCATATTCGCCAAACTCATTGGGTAAGCCTGCATTTGGATAGCAGCTCACAAAAACATCGGCCACTTGATGTATTTCTTTAATAAATGGGGCCATTTGCTCTGCCCCTAATGCACAATTGAGCCCAACACTCAATAGATTGGCATGAGAAATAGAAATCCAAAAAGCTTCGGCTGTTTGGCCGCTTAACGTTCTGCCACTATTATCCGTAATTGTACCTGAAACCATCACGGGAACATCGACCCCTTGCTCTTCTCTAATTTCATTAATGGCATATAAAGCTGCTTTGCAATTCAGCGTATCAAAAACGGTTTCAACTAAAATAATATCAATACCCGCTTCAATAAGAGCTAGCGTTTGCTCGCGATATATTCGGTGTAAATCATCAAAGCTAACGGCTCGATAACCAGGGCTATTTACATCTGGACTAAGGCTTCCTGTTTTATTTGTTGGACCTATGGCACCGGCAACATATCGTTTTTTACTCGAATCTTTGGCCATGACCTCATCTACGGCCTGTCTAGCAAGTTTTACGGCAGCTGTATTAATTTCACCAACTAAATCTTCCATGTGATAATCTGCCATGGAAAATTCATTGGCATTAAAGGTATTGGTTTCAATAATATCTGCACCCGATTCCAAAAACTGAACATGTATATCTTTAATTAGATCTGGCTGGGTGAGCGATAATAAATCATTATTTCCCTTTAAGGGATGCTCATATTGGGCAAACCTTTTACCCCTATAATCTTCCTCTGTAAGCTTGTGCTTTTGTATCATTGTACCCATGGCGCCATCAATAATCATGATGCGCTTGGAGAGGCTCTGTCTTAGTTCTTGTTCTGTGTTCATGGTAAGAAGGGTTTTAAATATTCGTTTACAACTTTAAAATGCTCATTAAAGAACCCTTTAACCGACAATTGGTTGTCTCTGTTTAAATAATTTTCAACGTCATTGGACGTAACCGAAGCTCCTAATTTATCGAAAAACATAAGTGGGCTTGGATGCATGGAATCTGATGATAGATATACATTCTTCATGTAATCCCCCTCAACCTTAAAGCCAAAGCTTTTCTCAGGGTTCTTGCGATGATAGAAATAGGCATCTGTATTGTTAAAGAGTTCACTAAAATTGTCTAATTGATTTACAGCTAAATGCCCAGGTGTAAAAAGTTGCTCCATGTTCTTATTCATTCCATATTTATCAGGAATTGTATCGGATGGAATAAATAAACAAAGAACCTTTTGCTGATAAGCAATCCAAAGGAGGGACTTTGCCGACTTTCTAACTTTGTATAAGTCCTTCCTTGATTCTTCTTCAACGTATCCCTCTTTCTGCATTTTTTTCATAAAATCAGAAAAGTTACTGGGATTATTTAAACGCAACAAACAATGCCAGCCCTTAGCATTTTGAAATATAACAACATCAGAATAAAGCGCTATGCCCACATCTGCAGGCTCATTTACTCCTGAAAAAATAGGTAGTTTGGTCATTGTATAGCTTAAACTATCAAAATATTCTGGTTTTTCCGATGGTAATTTACCTCTGAGTTCTTTGGTTTGAAAGTGGTACACCCAATTGACCTCCTGGGGTATCATAAGTGTTAGATTAGATTTAGCTTTAAAGTTATAATATAAATAGACAGCAACCATTACGGCAAATAGGCCAATAAGACCAAGTAAGGCCAATGCTATCTTCCTAAAATTTGTTAATTCCATCGTCTGCAAATTTCGTAAATAAAAAACAAAAGCCGCACAATGGCGGCTTCTGTTTTGTTAAAAGTTTAAATCTATTTATGAATCAGCAGCTTTCTTTTTAGAATCGCAGCATTTCTTGTTGCTTGTACATTTTTTTTCTTTAGCTGCTTGAGGTGAAACATTTGCAGTACCGTTCACTTTTTTCGCCTTGCAACAGGCTTTTTTCTTATTACACTTTTTCTTACTGTCGCATTTTTTCTTGCAATTGCTCTCCGTCTGAACAGCCTCTGAAGCCTTTTGAACAGATTGCTCAGCAGCTACAACATCAGCAGGTATTGATTCTATTGCTGTTTCAGGTGCACTTATAGCAGTGGGTGAGTCTGAGGCAGAACTTGTGCTTGTAACAGATGTTTGCGCATTTGAAAATGCAGCAAATCCAAATATTAGGGTGGATAGGATTATAATCTTTTTCATATTAATATTTTTACAAATGTAATGCCACTTATGGATAAGTTGCAAGTATGGTTTCTCCCCCCTTTACAATTGCATCTAATTTCACATTAATATTGCAGTCATTAGGGATAAAAACATCTACTCTACTTCCAAATTTAATGAAGCCAAAGTCCTCTCCTTGCTTTGCTTGATCTCCAGTTCGGCTGTACTTTACAATTCTTCGGGCTACAGCACCAGCAATTTGCCTAAATAGCACTTCTCCCTTTACTCCTTTTACCACCACGGTGGTTCTTTCATTTTCTGTGCTACTTTTAGGATGCCAAGCAACAAGGTACTTGCCTTTATAGTATTTCTCATAAACCACTTCTCCACTGATTGGATAGCGATTGACGTGAACATTTAAGGGGCTCATGAATATAGAAATTTGCGTACATTCTTTCTTGAAATATTCAGGCTCATTTACTTTCTCAATTACCACAACCTTTCCATCTGCTGGAGCAATAATAGCACTCGCATCTATCTTTGTATTTCGTTTTGGATTCCTGAAAAACTGAAGAATAAGAATATAAAATACCAAAAGTGCCACCATTAGTAAAGTACCAATGATTGTAGCCGGTAAAACTTGATTAATAAGCAATAATAGACCGACAAAAAGCACGGAGGAACCCGTGATTATTTTGTACCCTTCTTTGTGAAACATGGCTGCGAAATTAGGTTAAAAAATATTGTATTTAGAAGCCTCCTCTTAGCTTTAAGGTATTGGCCACTTTCTCAATTCCAACCATGTAAGCAGCAATTCTCATATTTACGCCGTGTTTTTCACTATAACTGTAAACGTTATCAAAAGCAGTCTTCATGGCTCTGTCGCCTCTTCTGTTCACTCGCTCTTCCGTCCAGTAATATCCCAAACGATTTTGGACCCACTCGAAATAGGAAACAGTTACTCCTCCTG
>JAURQA010000264.1 GCA_030836345.1 Bacteroidota bacterium | reverse complement strand
CTTTAAACTATAATTTGGTAAGCGATGCATACGACTCCTATTCCGCAGAGGCCGAGTGCGAGGAGAATATTGGAGCTTTTATTAAGGCAAATCCACAATTTAAACTTCGGGTTTTTTTGCACCCATTAGAAAAAAAGCATATGGATTTAACCGAGGCTCATTTTAAGAATATTTGGGACGGCATTGCGTATGAATTCGAGGATATAGAAAAACATTCAATGCAAACGTTTCACAGGTGTAGCAGTGCCGTTACCGTATTTTCTGGGGTAATGTATTATAGATTTTTTGCAGGATATCGCGGCATAATGTACTGCCCAAATATGCCAGGATTCCCCATAAAGTCAAGCTTATTAGATTCCGTTGCGGCAAAAAATTATGAAGATTTAGATCTAAAAATAAAAGAACAGCTGGCACTCACAGACAATGAATTTCATTCGAAAATCATGAGAAAAGAATACAGCTATGCCTAATAAATGGTTTTGAGTTTTAGAATTAATGGAACCTAAATATCCCATATTCCTTTTTACCCATTCCTTTCCAGAGCCTGGAGGAGAGCCCTATTTATATGATGAAATAGAAGCGATAAAAGAGGAGGGTTATCATTTAATCTTTTGTCCATATGATACTATATCTGACCGGTCAGATACTTTAAATAGGAAACGTATTCCTAAAAAGAGCGATAAGTGGGAAGCTATCTCCTACGTACTGGGTGATTTCTTTATTACTCCGCTTTTACTTACTATAAAACGGTTTAGATATAATGTGGCCCTCGTAAAAGAGCGAATTGCCGCTGCGCGGTATTATGCATCTCAACTTCCACAAAGCGCGGTGATTTATACCTACTGGTTTGATGAACTTGCTGTTGTTGCGAGTTTTATAAAAGAGTTTAGACCTGATATTAAATGGATTTCTCGCGCCCATGGATTCGATGTATATGAAGAACAATCCAGATATAATTTCCTTTTCTTCAAGCAAAACAAACTGGCTTTAATTGATGAGCTTTTTGTAGTATCAGAAAGCGGTGAGAAATACCTTAAAAATCAACACCCCAGATATGCACATAAAATAGGCCATAGCTACCTCGGGACAAATCGCTTTGGCCCCTCTATTGTTAATACTAAAAAGAGCGAATTTACCTTTGCAACCTGTGCTATTTTAAGAAGTATAAAGCGCTTAGATTTGTTAATGGAGATGGCAAAACATCTCGATTTTGAGTCCATCACCTGGCATATTATTGGCGATGGACAAGACATGGAACTTTTGCAAACCAAGGCAAAAGAATTACCCACCAAGGTGAATTGCATTTTTCATAGGCAATGCACCAAGCAACAAATCTCACAGATATATAGCCAAGAGATAGATTGTTTTATCAATGCATCCTCCTCCGAGGGTTTACCAGTAAGCATAATGGAGGCTATTTCTGCAGGCATTCCCATTATTGCAACAGATGTGGGCGGAACCAGTGAAATTGTTAACCCTGTAACAGGTGTTTTAATAGACAGAGATAGTAATCCCAAAGAAATTGCAAGTACCATTCATGAAAATAGTCATGCATTTAAAAACCCAGATTACAGAAAGGGTGTATTTGCCTTTTGGCAAATGAATTTTGATGCCAAGCAAAATTATCAGATATTTTACAAAAGCATAAGCACTTAATCATTGACAGCTATTAAGCCACATATATTAATAATTAACTTCACCTTTCCGCCATACGCAGGAGTGGGCGGAAGACGGTGGGCCAAGTTCGCTAAATACCTTAAAAAGCAAGAGATTCCGTTTCAAGTAATTGCCTCCCAAAGGCTAGAAAAGGGATCCAACTGGACGAAAGACATAGAGACCTATAAAGATAGCATTACCTACATAAAGGGGTCTTATCCACTCATTCTTACCTCCAATCCAGAAACGATATGGGCCAAAATAAAATATAGATTGGCCTTTATGAGAGAAAAGTACCTGGCTCGTGGGAACTATTACGATATTAGCAAATACTGGGAAAAAGATTTGGTTCCTTTAGTGCGTAAAAAGCTGGCAGAAGGCTTAGATACGGTGATATATAGCATCCCCCCATTTAGAGGGGCTTATTTTCTGAGTAAGCTAAAAAAAGACTATCCAAAAGTTCAATTTATAGCAGACTATAGAGATCCATGGACCAGCAATAGGACCAGTTTTGGCTTTGAGTCGCTCAGCAAAAAAAATCTAAAATACGAAATTGATTTGGAAAGAGAAGTCATTCAATCCTTCGATAAAGTCATATCTGTTTCAAAAGAGATAAACGATTACCTTAGTCACACACACAAAGCCAAGAAAGACAAATTTTACGTATTAAAAAATGGATTTGATGTGGATGATAAAGTTCCATCCAATAACACTGCAGATACAATATCCTTTGCTTTTATTGGCACATTTTACCAGAAAGCAAGGCATTTATTTGATGAATTTACACAAGCTATTTCAGATTTAGAAACAGAGCATCCAGACTGGTTCAAAAAGGTAGCGTTTAATTTTTATGGTCATAAACCAGACTATTTTAATGCAGGGATAGAAAACACTTCATCTATTCATCACCACGGCCTCATTTCCTTAAAAGAAGCCTCCCAACAAATCGCCAACGCCAAGGCCTGTATGTTGTTTTTAGCAGACGACACAAATTACTCATTTAGTACAAAGTTTTATGAGTATGTGAGCAATGAAAAACCAGTTTTACTCTTCGCAAAACCTGGAATTACCAGTGAATTTATTACAGAAAATTCCATTGGAATATCCTTGAGCCCGGGAAAAATAAAAGAACAATTAAGGAAAGTAATTCTTCAAGCCATAAGTAACGATCTAAGTTTTAATACTAAATTTGATACAAAGCCCTTTGAGGTGAACCAACTAACGAAAAATCTACTAAAAATAATATCATATGAATCCTAAAATTGAAAACAGCTCTCATATCAAAGAAATCTTACAATTGCATCAAGCTTTTCCTGATCGAAAAGAATTTCATTCAAAGGTTGGAAGTGTTTTAAAAAAAATGGCGACGGACAAAAATTTCATGCAGGAAGTCGTAAAGAGAAATTTTGATGATACCGGTTTCTTAAAGCAGAAATGGTCCGGATTTAATATTCCTTTCCTGTATATTTTTGAAAATGATTTTTTGAATATTAAGATTCATCTTTTCCCCCCATTGGAAAGTAAAAAAGAACACCTAGCCGCACACTGCATTCATCACCACAACAATTACTTACTCACCACCTATGCCTTTTTTGGAACCGGCTACGAAACCATTCTTTTCGATAAAGAAATAACAGAGGCAGGAGAAAAAAACCAAGTTCATATGGGGATATCTGAGAATTTCAAACAGGCAGATAAAAACCCTCACACCGTTGATGCTTGGGAACCGCATGTGGTTTTTGCCCCCCAAGATTTATCTGCTACCCTTTTAATGTGGACACCTGATAAAGTCAGAAGTACCGATACATTAAGAAATGTGAGTTTTATAAAAGCCCTCAAAACACCCCTGCGTAAGCTTATCCAAACTTTTGGTTTAGAATCTACATTTGGAATTGCAGAAGCCGCCACTTATCAGTGGTATGTGAAAGACAAAAAATTCTATAGAATAGAAGAAGAAGCGTATTTCTCGAAAACCAAGGCAGAAATAGGATCAGAAATAGACGATTATGCCTCTCAGATGATTTTTGCATTTCTGCAAAGAACCGATTTGTTTGATCCGAGCTACTTTGCTCATCGAGTGAAAGATCCTGCATTCCCTAAATATTACAGAAAGCATATTAAGGAAGCCATAGCAGGTAAAGCCATAGCAGATGTATACCACCGAGAAGAAATTAATATTCCCAATAAAGCCTATACCAAGGCAGATATATTGGAAGCAGTAAAAGCATAAGCTCTTCCTTGACAAAATCTAAAATCTTATATTATTCTTCTCACCCTACCCATGATACGTTGGGTGAGGTTGGTTATGCCACGCATCAGCGCGAAACAATACAAGCTATAAGAAACTTAGGTCATGAGGTTATTTCAGTGAATATGGGGGATATTAGAGTGAAAAACAGTCATAGCACTTCCTCTATATCTGCCCCTCAGAAAAGTGGCTTTAAAAGAGTGCTAAAGAGACTTATTCCCCGATTTATTTGGATTAGTTTAAAAGATCTTAGGTTATTGCAGCATGATAAAAATGCAGGGCACTTGCTAGAGCAAGCTATTTTGGAGCATCAGCCCAATCTAATCTATGAGCGCAATGAAATACTTCAAAGTTCCGGGGCTAAACTGGCAAAAAAACATGGAATTAAGTACTTTCTCGAAGTAAATGCTCCTTTCCCAGAGGAAATGATTCGATTAGAAGGACTTTCTTTTCTACACCTCTTTTCGAATAAAATAGAAACAAGGAAATACCGCCAGGCAAGCAAAATATTTGTAGTTAGCACGGCACTTCGACAGTTTTTAAAGAGTACCTATGGCGTGAATGAGAACATCGTATGTTTAGCCCCAAACAGAATCACACCAGGTAAGTTTTACCGCTTAGAAAATCGAGAGCAGTTAAAAATCTTTGGTTTTGTAGGCTCTATACTACCACATCACAATGTGGAACTTTTGATACGTGCATTTGCAAAACTGCAAGAGTCTAAACCAGAATCGAGACTCATTATTGTAGGAGATGGAGCCCAAAAAGAACAATTGATTCGTTTGAGTACTCAAATAAATATTGCCGATAAAGTAACCTTCACTGGTAAAATACCCAATGATAAAATCATTCAGCAGCTCGATAAAATGGATGTTTGTGTAATGCCAGGCACGAATTGGTACGGGAGTCCCGTTAAGGTTTTTGAATATGGTGCTGCATGTAAAGCAATTATAGCCCCAAATCAAGCACCACTTCGAGATGTAATGGTATCAGGAGAACATGGTTTATTAACCGAAGAGAACGAGGCTTCTTTAGCTGAAGCAATGGCATATATGGTAGATAATCCAAAATCAGCCATAGCGATGGCAGAGAATTTTCATAAAGAAGTGATGAATAAGTATACTTGGGAACAAGCGGCCAAAGAGATTGTTGGCGAAATATAATAGTGTGTAGTTTAGTATTGATAGAGTGGATTGTTCCATTTTTTAAGAGGAGCAATATATTAAGCAGGCCCGATCAAATGCTCCGGGTAACCTCGGAATATGCAGAATGTACCGATTCAATCTAAAAATGTTAAATACTAGTCCAAGGAAGGAATTACCTGATCAGATTCGGCTTTATCCAAAGCCCTCTTTTCTTTTAAAACCCGGATGATTTCTTTCGAAGAAATTACATAGAGAAAAATAAAGAACATGAACCCTTGGGAAATATAGTTCCCTGTTCTAACAATGCGAATAGAGAACATAATAAAGCACGCTTGATTAATAAGCGTATACAAGACCAGGTTGGGATCTTTAATTCCTTTTCTAAATTTAAAAGGTTTTAAATAAATGTAGAGAAGCAGAAGTAAGCCCAAAAAGCCGCCTTCAGACATCATTCGAATAAAGAGAGAGTTCGCATCCTTCGCATTAAAATTACCGAAGCGAATAAGAAAGTCCTTTCCAAATAAGCCAACAAACATCTCATTAGAAAGGTGTTCATGGTTCCCTATTCCACACCCAAAATACGGGTTTCTTTTAATAGATTCTTGAGCAATAATAAAATTAGAGACGAGAGCAAAGCTACTGGAGTTCATTTCCGCTAATTCTTCGCGATCCAGATCACCCCCACTAACAAAACCCTTAAACGTATCTTCGATTCGAACTTGAAACTCATTAATATTAATTTTAAAACTATTAGCATTGCCAGCTACATACAAGGCCAGCAAGGGTAGTAGGATATAGATTTTCTTCCCCAACCGATTGTATGCAGTTATTAAAATAATGAGTGCAAGACCAATCATACCACCCGTGCTAAAAGTAAAAATAAAGCAAAGCAATAGGGTGCTAAGGGCAATTAGATTGTATGCATTTATTTCTCTAAAAGTCTTAATACCAAAGACCTTATTAAAGAAATAGAAAAGGGCTGGAGTAATTGCAACGGCTAGAAAATAAGGCTCGCCCATAATTGAATAGACCCTGTAGAAACCTATACTCATTCGTTTAACATTACCAAAAAGGTTATGAAAATCACCCAAGTATAACATCTCTTGGATGACTCCTATAGCAGCTACAATAATGGCCAACTTGGTATATTGTACAAAAAGTTTTTTGATGTTAAATTCTGCCAATTCAATCGTTGCGTAATAAGCAGCACCTGAAAATAGAATGCCAAGCATTTGTTTTAACATACTAAAGCCGATCAGATTTGAGCTAAAGGCTCCCAAAATACTGGCCGAGAAAAAAAGAGTGCATGCCATTAAAAAATACTTGGGGTAAGGCAAAAAAGATCTGAACGTCTTTATATAATATAAGATAACCAGTAAAAAGAAGATATAATAATAATACAAATCAAAGGGCATTGAGGCCCTTACTTCACTTGAATTACCGCCAACTAGATAATCATCTAAAAAGATAGATGACAATATCAACCAAATAAGAAGTTTCCGGTACATTCGCTTGCAATATTAAGCACAAACCATAAAAACAGATATTTAATAGTTGAAATACCTTTTTCTTTATACCGAATTAGCCGATTACACCATTCAGTGTTTCAAATACCATTTAAATCATAATCCTGAAGACGAAATTCATGTCGTTTCTTATGAAGTAAATGGTGAAGCCCCTTTTGTGTTTGAAGAAATCAAACGCCTCTATAAATACAAGAGAAAAGAATGTGATTTAGATGATCTTTGGCAAATTATAGAAGTCAATAAACCAGCACTTATTTTTTGCTCAGGATGGATAGATAAGCAATACCTTGCTACCATACGATTAGCTCGGCATAAAACACCTTGTTTTTTAATTGTAGATAATCCATGGCTAGGAACTTTAAAACAACGCCTCCTCTCACCTTTTGGTAAATATTATTTTGGGAAGCTGTTCAAAGGAGCTTGGGTTCCTGGCAACGCTCAAAAGGAATTCATGCAAAATATTGGATTTAAACCGGAGAATATATTTCAAGGGTTTTATTCAACAGATGTAAATTCCTACACCGAGAAATTTTTAGAAAATAGAGAAGAAAAACGAAA
The DNA here is from genome assembly GCA_030836345.1 of Bacteroidota bacterium. Taxonomy (GTDB): domain Bacteria; phylum Bacteroidota; class Bacteroidia; order NS11-12g; family UBA955; genus CALKCM01. The sequence continues at coordinate 5,722 of JAURQA010000264.1, read as the reverse complement.
AGACTTCCCAAAAGTGTTTGTTTGTGCAGCAAGGTATATACCTCAGAAAGGCCTCGAAACCTTATGGCAAGCATTTGCAAAATTAGATCATCCAGAATGGGAGCTTTGGATGTTTGGGCAAGGAGTTGATTTTGACCAACGAATGAAGCATCCAAAAATCAAACATTTTGGCTTCGTCCAACCCAAAGAACTCCTTTCCAAAATAAAGGATATGGGTGTTTTTATTCTTCCCTCAATGCTGGAACCATGGGGGATGGTGGTCCATGAATTTGCGGTTGGGGGCTTTCCACTGCTTCTCTCAGACAAGGTCTATAGCGGGGCTCGATTTTTGAGAGAAGGAAAAAATGGATTTACATTCAGACCTGGATCTATAGCAGATATAAAGAGGCAATTGAAAAAAATTACTCAAATGAGTACTGCAGAATTGAGTGCGATGAGTGATAAAAGTTTTGAAATTGCAAAAGAGCACTCCGCCGAGGCCTGGAGTACAACCTTAAGGCAGATTTTGCATACATTTGTAAAATAGGGAAATGTGTGGAATTAATGGCATAATATCTGATCGAAACGAACTAGATCTAAAAGATCGCATTGTTCGAATGAATCAGTCCTTGGCTCACAGGGGTCCCGATGCTCAAGGGCTTTTTTGCAAAGACGGATTTGGATTTGGTCATACTCGTTTGAGTATTTTAGATTTAAGCGAAAATGGGAGCCAGCCCATGATTTCATTGGATAGCCGTTATGTAATTTCCTTTAATGGGGAAGTATATAATTTTGAAGAGCTTAGAAAAAAAGTTAAAGATTATCCCTTCAAATCCAATACAGATACAGAAGTTGTTCTTGCCCTATTCTCCAAATTTGGATTAGACATGGTAGATACCTTGGAAGGGATGTTTGCCATTAGCATTTTCGATAAAGTAAGCCAAGTATTATACCTTATTAGAGACCGTTTAGGCCAAAAACCCATTTATTATTTTAAAAATGAACAAGGGTTTGGCTTTAGTAGCGAGATGCGAGCATTGCTGAGCTCCGGTTTGATCAGAGGTGAGCTTTCTCGCCAAGGTTTAGAAAATTTTATTGCCACCAAAACGGTATTTGAACCCAATACCATACTTAAAAATATATACATGGTTCCCAAAGCCAGTATTCTTACCTTTAAGAGTGGTGAGATAACAATACAAAAGTACTGGAAACCAAATAAGTCCATGAGCAAAAAACTCAGGGGGCCTTATTGGAAAGTACAGGAAAATGTGAAGAAATTATTTTTTGAATCCATAGAAAAAAGGCTCATTAGTGATGTTCCCATTGGTGCCTTCTTAAGCGGGGGTATTGATAGTTCATGTATAGTTGCGGCCATGCGAGAGGTAAGTAACCAAAGGCCTCGCACTGTGCATGTTAGTTTTAATGAACAAGAATTTAACGAAACCAAGTATGCCGAAATTGTTGCTAAGAAGTTTAAAACAGATCATGTAAATATTCGGCTAAAGCCCGATGATTTTTTGCAATCGCTTCCCGACGCGTTGAACTCCATGGACCATCCAAGCAATGATGGATGCAATACTTATATCGTTTCTAAAAAAACCAAAGAGTCTGGTTTAACCGTTGCGCTAAGTGGCGTAGGTGGAGATGAACTATTTGGAGGATATCCCATTTTTGGAGTTTCTGACTGGTTTTTAAAATCAGCAATCATGTCAAAAACGCCCTATGAAATTAGGCACTGGACCTTAAAAGCAATATCTGCCATTGCTGGGGGATCGAAAGGGGAAAAACTGGCAGCCTTATCCAAGGCAAAGTCCAATGTTTTTGATGTCTATAAAGCCTTTAGAGGGTCTAATTCAAGCGATAATGAGTTTTTTAAAGACTCGAAAGATTTATACTTCGATAAGCAATTTTCAACCAGTCATATATCTGTTTTAGAGCTAGAACATTATTTAAATAACACACTTTTAAGAGATGCAGATCAAATGAGCATGGCCAATCAACTAGAGGTGAGAGCGCCTTTTTTAGACCATGACTTAGTAGAGTATTTAATTTCATTACCCAATGAATTTAAACCGCTAAAACCAGTAAAAAAACTGCTTATTGACAGCATGGGTAATTTACTCCCGGAAGAAATATGGAATCGCAAGAAAATGGGGTTCGTTTTACCTATGAAATATTGGGTAAATCATGAATTAAAGCAATTTTGTAAAGAGAATTTAATGTGGCTAGCCGAAAACCACGTGTTCAGCAGCTCAGAAATGGAGCCATGGATTCAATCGCTAGAATTGAAATCAAACCCCAGAGGCTACGAAGTTTGGAATTATGTAGTTCTCGGGTATTGGCTGCGAAAAAACAATATTCTTAGTTGAAACCATCCGTTATCATAACAATAGATTGGTTTGATCCCGCTTATAATGCAGGCGGCCCCATAAGTAGCATCGTAAATTTAATCAATCACCTTCACAAGGAGTTTGATTTTTATGTATTTACAGGTGCCAGAGATTACGGCAGCAATATGGACCTTACCACCGTTAAAACGGACCAATGGATGGATTGGAATGGGAAAGCTCAGGTATATTATATGAGCACCAATTTAAAAACTAAATCCAATGTTTTTAAGGTACTCAAAGAACGTAGTTATGACTATTATTACGTGCAAGGTATGTTTTCCTTTTGTTTTAGTATTTACCCATTAATATGGTGGAAACAATTCTATGTGGGGAAACTTATTGTTGCCCCTAGAGGGATGTTGCATTCCTCGGCGCTAAGTGTAAAATCATTTAGGAAGAGAGTTTTTCTTGCTATAACAAAATTTATGGGTTGGTATGATGATGTATTTTTCCATTCAACCGATGCCAAAGAATCCATACAAATTCGCAAAAATTTTTCTAAAAATGTGAAGATCAGAGAAGCCTCTATGCTTCCTAAAATTTTTGATTTTGAGAACATCAAACCATTACCTAAAAAAGCAAAACAACTTCGTTTAGTTTGTGTTTCTAGAATTTCAAAAGAAAAGAATGTTATGCTTCTTTTGGATGCATTAAAAAATCTCGATAGCCATATACAAATAAGTTTCTTGGGTCCATTTGGAGATAAGAAATATTTTGAATCCTTTATCTATAAACTAAGTAATTTGCCCGATCATATTACAACTAAATATTATGGCAATGTTCGCCCAGATCGCCTGATGCAAATACTTCAAAAAAATCATGCATTTATTTCTCCATCCTTAGGAGAGAATTATGGCCATGCCATTGCCGAAGCCCTTTCACTTGGATTACCAGCAATCATATCAACTAACACGCCTTGGGTAGATTTAGAAAAGGCCAATGCAGGATTTAATTTGGAGTTAAATGCACAGCAGTTTTTGGAGAAAATTGAAGCTTTGTATAGCATGGATGAAGCAACATTTTCTAAAATGCAATTGGCGGCCAATCGATATATAAAAAAGGAAATAAATATATCTAAACTAAAGAATCAATACATTAAACTATTCAACTAATGAGTATTCCCAGCGAAAAAAATATTGGAATTATAGGAGGAGGGCAATTAGGCAAAATGTTGCTAGAAGCAGCCAGTCCATGGAACGCAAATGTAGCCGTATTAGAAAATAATCCAGATTGCCCTGCAGCCCATTTGGCAAGCTGTTTTATTCCAGGAGACATAAAAAGCAAAAAAGATGTTCTAGCCTTTGGCAAAAAACTAGATTGCCTCACCTATGAGATAGAGCATATTAGCATTGAAGCGATAGAAGAGTTGGAAGCGCAGGGCGTAGAAGTGATTCCCAAACCTGCAGTACTCAGAACGATACATAACAAGGCCGCACAAAAAGACTTTTACCATCGGCATAAATGCCCCACACTGCCCTACTGCGTTCCTAAAAACAGAGCCGAATATCTTGATTTTATACACGCGCAACATACAGATAAGATTGTTGTTAAATCGAGGACTGGTGGCTATGACGGAAAAGGAGTACAAATTCTTCCTAAAGAAGAAGCCATAAAGTTGGCCGATGATTTTGACCAACTCCTACTAGAGCAAATGGCTGAAGAGATGGTTGAGTATAGTGTTATTGTTTCCGTAGGAAATAATGAGATTAAAAGTTTTCCTCTGGTAGAAATGTACTTTAACCCGCAAAGTAATCTCGTAGAGTTTCTATTTTCTCCCACCCGAGCAAGTGCAGATTTGGAACAATCTTGTAAGAGAATTGCAGAAAATGTAGTATCAAAATTTAATAGTAAGGGCCTATTTGCTGTTGAATTAATAGTAACCAAAGAAGGAAAAATTTATATTAATGAGATTGCTCCAAGGCCTCATAATAGCGGGCATCACACCATAGAAGGTAGTTATACCTCTCAATTTGAGCAGTTAAATAGAATTCTTTTGGACTTGCCCCTTGGGAATACCGATATGATTAAACCAACCGCCATGATCAATTTGGTTGGAGGCGAAAATCAATTTGGAGCATATCAGTTAAAACATGCCAAGGAATTACTTGCCATGGACGGAGTATACATACATCTCTACAACAAAAAAGACATTAAGCCTAACAGAAAAATGGGCCATATTAATGTGATGGCCGACACTCTAGAGGAACTTCTAGAAAAAGCAGGTCAGGTGCAGAAACGAACCAAATTTCAAACCACTAGTGTTTAAATAATTCAGAGAGAACTGCTTTTTTTAGTTTCTCCATATTTTCATTTTTTGACGCGGAAATAAATACAGCAGGAGCATTTTCTTTATTAATCCAGCTATTTTCAAACTGTTCAATCGTCATTCCACTCTCCCCCACAAAAAAATCATCATCCCCTTTAAACTTGTCAATTTTATTAAAGACAAGCATTTCTTTTTTATCCGTGGCACCAATGGCTAGGAGGGTTTCTCGCACAATTTTTATTTGATCCTCAAATCCAGGATTAGAAACATCCACCACATGGAGTAAGAGGTCCGCCTCAATCGCTTCAGAAAGGGTCGTTTTAAAACTCTCAACTAAAATAGTGGGGAGTTTTTTAATAAATCCAACCGTATCACTCAATAGTATTTCTACATACTGATACCCATTTTCTAAAGGCCATTTAACGCTGCGTACTGTGCTATCAAGTGTAGCAAATAGTTTATCTTCCACAAGTACTGAGCTGCGCGTTATTAAGTTAAGAATGGTGCTCTTGCCTACATTGGTATACCCTATTAAGGCCACACGTTTTTTATGACCTCGGCTTTTGCGCTGGGTATTATGAATGCGCTGTATATGGGCTAACTTTTCTTTTAAAAGAGTAATTCTATTTCTAAGCGCTCTCCGATCTGTTTCAATTTCGGTCTCTCCAGGTCCTTTCATTCCAATTCCTCCTTTTTGTTTGCTAAGATGCGTCCACATATTCGTTAGACGTGGCATGAGGTATTGATTTAAAGCAAGCTCAACCTGTAATTTAGCTTGGGCAGTTTTTGCATTTTGCGAAAATATTTCCAAAATTAATTGGACTCTATTCAGCACTTTTACATCCTTTAATTCAGATTCTAAATTCCTTATTTGAGAGGCACTAAGTTCATCGTCAAGAACAACAAGATCAATGTTATTCTCATTTACATAGGTTTTAATCTCTTGTAGTTTTCCTTTACCTATATAGTATTTCGGATGTGGATGTGCTAAGTTCTGCGTAAAGCGTTTAATTGTTTTAGCACCAGCCGTACTTAACAGTGCTTCCAATTCATCCAAATCTGCATCAATGTCAGTGCTGGTCATTGG
>JAURQA010000263.1 GCA_030836345.1 Bacteroidota bacterium | reverse complement strand
CCTAGGAACCGTTGAGTTAAGTCCTTTTGAAATGGCCGGATCTTTTATTCCGTTTGTCAATAAAGGCCTTTGGATTGAACCTAATTTTATTGCCCGAATTGAAGATGCCAATGGGAATATTGTATTTGAAAATACAGAACCAAAGCATGATCAGGTATTGAGTGAAGAAAAGGCCTACTTAATGTATAAAATGCTAACAGGGGTTGTTGAAAAAGGAACTGGAAAGCGATTAACGGACGGAAGAATGGGTCCCACCCTTAGAAGACTTAAAGGAGTCGCAGGAGGAAAAACAGGAACCACCCAAGGAAGCGCAGACGGCTGGTTTATTGGTATCAATAAAAACTTAGTAGCCGTTACATGGGTTGGAGCAGACGACCCCTCGGTACGCTTTAGAAATGGACGATTAGGCCAAGGTGCTCACATGGCGCTTCCCATATATGCCAATTTCATGAGAAGTATTTTAGAAGGGAAACAAACCTTCAAATTGGACCTCAATATGATTGATAAACCAACCGGTAATGGAGGAATTATGACCGACTGTGGAGTTGAGGTTCCCGATGAAAGCTTCCTCAATATAGATCCTGATGAAAATAAAGATTTGGATTTAGATGATTTAGGTTAGGAATAATCAAAATAGCATATTAATTTTGCAAGTCGAAATGAAAGCCGAGATACATCCAAGTAACTACAGAAAAGTTGTCTTTAAGGACATGAGTTGCGATTACGCATTTATGACTCAGAGTTGTGTTGAAACAAAAGAAACTATAGAATGGGAAGATGGGAATGAATACCCCCTTTTCAAATTAGAGATTTCTTCTGAAAGCCACCCTTTTTATACAGGGAAGCAGAATTTAATTGATACCGCAGGACGTATTGATAAATTCATGAAGAGATACGGAAAAAAATAAGACATTAAAATTAAGAAAGAAGCCGCTACATGCGGCTTTTTTCATATAGGTATGAACATATCTTTCTTCGATGATCCATTAGTAAAAGGGCTCTACCCTCTTACTCTAACTAGGCCAGCAGCTGATCTTAGAATTGGTATAAGTAAAATTTCGGACAAATGGAAGAGGGCTCTTTCTGCCTCATCTATCGGTTACAAAACGCGGCCATACTTGCAAACCAAGTTCCCAAAAACAAATGCCGATCTATATATTAACGGGCGACTTTTACCCAATACAGATTTAGTTTTAGCATTTCAGAATTTAAAGAATGGAGAGCAATTAGAATCTGCTGATGGAATAGTTTTAGGTTTTAAAGGAGAAGATGCCCCATCCAAGCGCATATTTGAGAATGATTTTGACAGCATTGCTCGTCCATACGATGTATTCCTAAAAGCAGGAGATTATATCCGTACAGACATGGAAGGAATGAAATCTGCAAATGCATTGCATCCATCGGTTACTGCATTAGGCGATTACCCCATCTATTTGGGTGATGGAGCCCAAGTAATGGCTTGTACTTTAAATGCAACTGAAGGACCTATATATATAGGTGAAAATTCAACGATAATGGAAGGCAGCCTTATTAGGGGACCTTTTGCTATGTGCGAGAATAGTGTGGTTAAAATGGGTGCCAAAATATACAAGGATACGGTTTTAGGGCCAAGTTCTGTGGTTGGCGGCGAATTAAGCAATGTCGTTTTTCAAGGGTTTAGCAATAAAGGCCATGATGGCTTCCTAGGCAATGCTGTTCTTGGAGAATGGTGCAATATTGGCGCAGATAGCAATTGCAGTAATTTGAAAAATAATTATGATGGCATAAAGCTATGGAACTATGCCAGCTCTCGTTTCGAAAAAAGTGAACAACAATTCTGTGGCCTCATTATGGGAGATCATAGCAAATGTGGAATAAACACCATGTTTAATACTGGAACTGTTGTGGGTGTGGCCTGCAACCTATTTGGCAGCGGTTTTCCGCGCAACTTTATTCCTGATTTTTCTTGGGGCGGTTCAGGAGGCTTTGTAAATCATAAGCTGGATGCAGCCTGCAAAACAGCTTCTCTAGTGATGCCAAGGCGCCACAAAGAGTTTAATGAGGTGGAACGAGCCATACTAGAGGAAGTGCATTCCATCACCTCAGCATGGCGAAATTGGGAAAGATAAATACCAATACGTAAATTCCTCTATCCAAGGTAACTTTCAATTCTATCCTTTATGTTTGGCATAATAAGCCTTGGTACGAATATTAAGCAGAATGCCAATAAAAATAACAGCTGCACCTAAATACTGAGCAATTATATAGGTTTCATCAAATAGCAACAAACCGCTTACTGCTCCCCATATAATCCCTAAATAACTCATAGGGCTTATTCTACTGGCATCATCGGCTTGATAGGCTGCAGTTAAAAAGGTTTGTCCTAAGTGAGTGGCAAAGCCAATGCTCAGCAACCAAAACCATTCATAATTTAAAGGCCATACCCATTTTTCTCCCACCAATAGAGCATAAACACTCACCAAGGGAATAGCTACCAGAGGAAAGTAAAAAACCACTAATTGTGGATGTACCAGCCCTTTGAGTTTTTTAATGGAGTTGTAAGCCGCAGCCGAAAATAAAGCACCAAAAAAACCAACAATGAGGCCAATGATGTTTGCATCCATCACACTCCCGTTAACAATGTAAACGCCAATAAAAATAAGTGAAAACCACAACCACTGAATGGTAAATACCTTTTCCTTAAAGAAAATCATGGCCAGTATCGTAGTTAGTATGGGTGATAAGCTATGAACAACAATGGCATTCCCCAGTGGCAGCACCTGTAGGGTGTAATAAAAGCAAAACAGTCCTATGGTTCCAAAAACACCACGCATAACCAGCCACTTGCTATGTTTATTAAATACTTTAAGCTTTAAACGCTGCGCTATACAAAAGCTAATGAGCATTTGTACTCCAGCTCTAGCTATAATTATTTCACCTATGGGAAGGTGTTTTACCATTTTTACCCCAATATTCATGAGCGTAAAGGCAAAGCCTGCCCAAAGCATCCAACCTATGCCACTTACTTTAACCCTCATGCGCTTTCTTAAAATGTGAGAAATAGGAATACATGTACTTTAAGCGACTCCCATACCAAGAACAAATTTCGCCATCAATGAGCTTCACTTTTGCCTGAGGATTTAATTCTTCCAATTCTTCTATATGTTTTTGTTTGAATGGAAACGGCTCCGAGCTCAATAAAATATAATCGAGATCGCTTTGCACTTCGGCATTGGATATTTGAGGATAGCGTTGTTTATGGCATGCATTTTTAAAGCCAATATGCTCGCACAAGGAATGAATAAAAGTCTGGGTTCCAACCGCAATATAAGGGTCGCGCCAAATTAAATATAGCATACTCCCCTGCAGCATCCCCCTGCTCCTCTCCCACTCTTTATCTGTTTCATTTACAATCACTTGGCCCCTCTCGCTTACGGCCAGTATTTCAGCTAAAGCAAGCATCATTTCGCGCGCATCGGAGTAAGTAAATATATCACTCATCCAAACTGGAAATTCCTTTTGAAGTTCTTCTATTTGCCCTTGATCGTTCTCTTCCTTATTGCCAATAATAAGATTAGGTTTTAAGGCTCTAATTTTATCTAAGTGCAGTTTTTTGGTTCCTCCAATTTTATGAGCAGATGCAAATTGATCCTCTGGATGAATGCAAAATATGGTTTGACCTACGACATGATTTCCCAAACCTAAATCATATAAATACTCGGTTTGAGATGGCACCAAAGAAACAATACGTGTGACTTCCGTAGTAATGGAAACCTCTCGGTTCATTTGATCCCTGTAAACCTTCATGCAACTGTACTTATTCTACCGACTGTATTATATCAAATTGATTAATAATATGCCAGTTGCCACCTAAGTCCATGACAAGTACTGCTGGGGTTTTTTTGCCTATTTGCTCACTTACTTCCTTTATTCCTGTATTAAAATGAACTACAGGCAATGGGCCCTGCATGATCTCTTTAATAGGTGATGATTTTAAATGTGAATTCTTAAATAACTCACTGAATAGGTGTTTGTCTTCTATAGCTCCTTTAAATGCGCCAGAATCATCTACTATGGGTATTAGAGAAATATTGTATTTATCCATTTTATCTAAAGCCACCGATGCTTCATCGCTTTCATTAAGGGTGACCAATGGAAGGTGTTCGTGGCTCCGTATTAAATCAAGAGCCGTTATAATTGGAGTGGGTTCAATAAACCCTCTATCGCGCATCCAATCGTCATTAAACATCTTTCCAAGGTATCTAGTTCCATGATCGTGGAAAATAACAACTACTTTATCGCCTTTTTTGAATTGACTCTTTACCTGTTCTAGTCCTGCCATAGCACTGCCCGCACTATTTCCTGCAAAAATGGCCTCTTCGCGGGCAATTCTACGCGTATAAATGGCGGCGTCTTTGTCCGTTACTTTCTCAAAATGATCAATAACATCAAAGTTTACATTGGCCGGTAAAAAATCTTCGCCTATGCCCTCGGTGATATACGGATATATCTCACTCTTATCAAACTCACCCGTATCTTTATATTTTTTGAATACAGAGCCATACGTATCAATACCTATAATTTTTATATTGGGGTTTTGCTCTTTTAAAAATCGGCCCGTTCCGCTAATCGTACCCCCAGTTCCGGCACCCACTACCAAATGGGTGATTTGTCCATCTGTTTGATCCCAAAGCTCAGGTCCCGTTTGTTCGTAATGCGCGGTTGCATTGCTGGGGTTATCATATTGATTTGGTTTCCACGCATTTGGAATCTCATCTGCCAATCGACTGCTTACACTATAATAAGACCTTGGATCCTCGGGGTCTACATCCGTAGGGCAAACGATAACCTCAGCTCCAAAGGCTTTTAAGGCATCAACTTTTTCTTTGCTTTGCTTATCGGTCGTTGTGAAAACACATTTATACCCTTTTATGATAGCCGCAATAGCTAGGCCCATACCCGTATTTCCGCTAGTACCCTCAACAATTGTACCTCCTGGCTTTAAGGCACCGCTTTTCTCTGCATCTTCAATCATTTTAAGTGCCATGCGATCCTTTATACTGTTACCAGGGTTTGTGGTTTCTACTTTTACATAGACTTCACAAGGCCAGCCTTTGCACATATTATTTACTTTTACGAGCGGAGTATTGCCAATAGTTTCGAGTATATTATTATAAACCTTCATTTGCAGTGCAAAATTAACGTTTATCTCATTAAATCAGTTACATAATCAAGTTTAAATGAAGACCATTCCTTGACTATATTTGCCTTATGAAT
>JAURQA010000262.1 GCA_030836345.1 Bacteroidota bacterium | reverse complement strand
TCAGCCGTTTTAGATACGCTAGGGAAAAGAGCACCGCAGCTAACTACTCAAATATTGGATGTAACACAAGAGGAGGAGCTCAAGCAAACTTTAATTGCTTTTGACTTAGTCATTTGTGCTGTTCCTGGTTTTTTAGGATATCAAACCTTAAAAAACATTATTGAAAGTGGCAAGAATGTAGTTGACATCTCCTTTTTCCCAGAAGATGCACTCGAATTAAATAACCTAGCCAAGGAAAAAGGAGTTACGGCAATTGTAGATTGCGGTGTCGCTCCAGGTATGGGCAATATCATCTTGGGGTATTATAATGAAAAGATGCAAATCACAGATTTTGATTGTTTAGTGGGTGGTCTTCCTCAAGTTAAGAAATGGCCATTCTGTTATAAAGCACCATTCTCTCCAGTTGATGTCATTGAGGAATATACTCGGCCAGCGCGATATGTTGAAAACAGCCAGATTATCACCAGACCAGCACTAACAGATTGTGAATATGTGGAGTTTGAGGAAGTGGGTACTCTAGAGTCTTTTAACTCTGACGGACTTCGCTCCATCTTGCAGACAATGGCACATATTCCCAATATGAAGGAAAAGACATTACGCTATCCGGGACATGTAGAATATATTAAGGTTTTAAAATCGGCCGGTTTTTTTGATGAGCGAGCAATTACCATCAATGGTACGGCTATCCGTCCATTAGATTTTACGAGTAAGATTTTGTTCAATGAATGGAAACTAGGTCCCACTGAGCCTGAATTGACTGTCATGCGTATTAGCATTAAAGGACAAGATTCAACAGGCAAGAACGAAGAAATAATTTATTCACTTTACGATGAATATGATCCTGCAACCCAGACTTCTTCCATGGCCAGAACTACAGGATATACAGCTACTGCTGCTGCTAATCTTTTCTTAAAAGGTATATTCACCGAAAAGGGTGTTTTTCCCCCAGAATTAATTGGAAAACACGAGGAAGTATTCCATTTCGTACTCAATTATTTAGAGGAGCGAAATGTATTTTATAAGATGACTTAAAAATTATGTTCAGACAGCATCCAGTTGAGATAGATACGTCTCTGCTGTCTGAATATGTTTTACTTTTTTCTCCTCAGGCATCTTATCAAACATGCGTACCAGCATTCCTAAGCGTGGATTACTAGTAAAAAAGTCTCTATGAACATGCATAAATCGCCAGAACAAACCGTCCCAGATTTCCTGCCATGGACCTTTCTGGTAATTACTCATCTTTAAGATATAATTACTTCCGCTGATGTATGGCTTGGTAGCCATTAATCCACCATCTGCAAATTGACTCATACCATATACATTTGGCACCATTACCCAATCATAAGCGTCAATATACATCTCCATAAACCAACGATATACCTCATCCGGATCAAACTCACAAAGCAGCATAAAGTTACCTAAGACCATTAATCGCTCAATGTGATGATTATAGCCTGTTTCATTCAAGCGTTGAATCACATCATCTAATACAGGTATCCCAGTGCTACCATCATAAAATGACTTTGGAATTTTACGTTTGAATCCCCAATAGTTGGTTGTTCGAATCTTTGATCCATGATAATCATAAAATCCTCGAATAAATTCTCTCCATCCAATAATCTGACGAACAAAACCCTCTAAAGAGTTCAATGGAATGCCATGCTCCAACCCATAATGAATACTTCGATTAACTATAAAGTCGGGAGTAAGCAAACCTGTATTCAACATAGGTGTAAGCACACTGTGGTTCAATGTACTTTCACCTTGGACCATCGCATCTTCATAGGGTCCAAATTCTAGAAATCTTTCGGTTAAAAAAGTATCTAACCAAATTTGACTTGCAGCATGATCAATTGGATATAGCTTCGTCTTATTTAAATGGCCGTAATTATCAGAATAATGATTCTCTACATAAGTGAATGCCTCTTCATAATAGGAGCAAAAGGATGCATAATTTGTAATAGGTGGCACTTTTGTTTTAGGATATTTCTTGCGATTATCCCCATCAAAACTCCATTTACCCCCAACAGGCTCTTGCTGGGTATCTACTAATATGTCTAATGATTTGCGTTGACTGATGTAAAAGTCATTATGAAAATATCTTTTTTTAGCTTTTCCGAAGAAGCTTTTTAATACTTCAGAAGAAGTCATAAAAGCAGGATTAGGCTCAAATACCAACTGAATGGAACAGGATGCCGCAGCTGCCCGAACCTCTCTCTCTACCCAATTGTCTACCGGTTCAAATAGTTGTATGATTTGGACTCCACTTAGGCTCAATGTTTGAAAAAGTGCTTCAAAGGATGAAGCAGCTTCCATTGCCTCTACATAAGTAACTTCAAATCCACTGTCTAATAAGTATTGTTCATATCGCTTCATACTTGCTCTATGGAAAGCCAATTTCATTTTATGGAAAGCATACTGATTGAAAAACAGATGATGTTCAACAAGTATGAAATGGCAAGAAGCTGGGCTTTCAACTGGAATATTGAATAGTTGATTTGGAAGTAAAAGCTTATGCATGTTTGACCGCAGTTTTTTTTGATTGTCTACAGCGTTCACTGCAGTACTTTACCTCATTCCAGCATTTTTCCCATTTTTTTCTCCAAGAGAAGGGCTTATTGCATACTAGGCAAACTTTGGAAGGTAGATTTGACTTTTTATCTTTCACTAAAAAGAAACACATTTCAACAAGAAGAGTTGAAATGCTGTAAATGAAGAGCGTGTAAGGTTAACTAGTGAGTGTTTTTTCTAATAAAAAAAGAAAGTGGTTGGGGATATCCCAACCACTTAAATTTTATTTGTCACTGCTCACAGCGATAGAATAAACGACAAGACCGAATCCAATCTTATTGACTGCATCGGCAATGTTGTAGAATAAATCTACATTGGAAGGTTCCCAACCTAAGCCGGTATTCAACCATCCACCAGGCATACACATGTAACCTATTGGATAAATTGCCCAACCTACTAAAACGAACCATGCTAGTGTACGCACACCTTTTTGGACAACAGCGTCACCAGAAGCCTCAGCTAATTTGGCAACCTCACCCATCCAGGCAGTGTAAAGTACATAAACATAACCAACTGTAGATAAAACACCCCACATTACAGATGTTCCAGTGTCTCCATTAGCAGTTGTCTCACCAATGTAACCTGCTACTAACATCCATGCAGAAGCAATAATAAGTTTCCACATCAAGCCTTTAGTGGCACCAGCTGCTTTTGTTAATAAGTAGAATTCCACACACATCAAAGGAACAGTCAATGTCCAATCAATGTAACGAAGTGCTGTTGTGTTTCCTTCTACAGCTGCCCAAGCATCTCTCATGTACAGATAGTGTACAGCTGCGATACCGGTGATTAATGCTGAAACTAGTAATGACAATTTCCACTTGTCACTTACACTGTTTCTTTCAACGAAGAAGAAAACAGAAGCTGCTGCCATAGCCATGCAGCCGATAAAAAACGTAAATGCTACTGGATCAGAACCAGGATCTACTGCGAATAATAAAAATTCCATCGTAGTTAGTTTATTTAAAAAAATATTTTGTCTTATAACCTGTAAGACAAATAATTGTTTAACGAAATTTACTAAAATTGTTTAGGTATTTCCAATAATACCTGAACAATTATTTTTTTCGGGTATGTTTATTCAAAATAAATCCCTTATGTTTATTGACTTTTGGGCGCTTTTTGAATGCCCATAATTTTTCTCTTGCTGCTCGAGCAGCTTGCTCAATATTAACTATTGGAGCAAAATAATCCCTTTTTAAGTCAAAATCCAACATAAGCATCTCCATTTCAGTCATTTGCCAAGGTTCATGAATGTAATTATCTGGTATATTTTGAAGTTCTGGAATCCATTTTCTTACAAAATTGCCATGAGGATCATGCTCGTTACCTTGTTTTATAGGATTATAAATCCTTAAAGTATGTACTCCGGTGGTTCCAGCTTGCATTTGGACTTGCGGATAATGTATGCCTGGTTCGAAGTCCAAAAAATAATTAGCTAGAATAAAAGCTCCATTCCGCCAGTCTTGATCCAAATGATGAGTTAGAAATGAAACTAACATAGCTCTCATTCGAAAATTGATCCACCCTGTTGCTATAAGACAACGCATACTAGCATCAATCATTGGAATTCCAGTTTTTCCTGTTGCCCAGGCCAATACCCAATTAGGGGTATGTTTATAGGCTAAATCGTCATAGGCAGGGTTTAAAAACCGATATTCATAATCGCATTGAACTTCAAATTTTTGTATAAAATGGTTTTGCCATTTTAAGCGAGACAAAAAGGACTTTATCGCAAATTTGTGTTTATTAAAATTAGGATGTTGTTTGACATACTGATAAACTTGTCGAACAGAGATATTACCATAAGTAATGTATACGGATAAACGACTACAAGATGTTCGACTTTCAGTAGGTTTTGAAATATAACGACTATAGTCTCTATACCTTCCGTCCATAAAATTCTTTAAATACTTCCAAGCCATTCGTTCTCCAGCAGGTTGATAAAGCGAGGGGTAAGCTTCTAAATCGGCTTTGAAATCAGTTGGAAGAAAAAAGGAGTGCTCAAAATTGATTCGCTGTATAGGTTTTGACTCATATAGTTGTACATCCTTATGCATAACTATATACCAATGCTTATCCCAACCTTTACGGTTCTTTATGCCTCGTTTGATAGCATCCCGCTGAAATTCCCTCCATTTCACGCCAATTTGCTTAAACATAGCCCCTATCTCCTTATCCAGATTCCAGGTGAACTCCGTCCCACTTTCTCGATAAGAAAAAATAGTATCTACATGAAATTGAAGGAATATCTCTTGAAAAATCGCCTTGCGTTCTCCGTATAATATATGCAAGGCGTGGCTTTGTTCTCCTAGATTCAATCGAAGATCAATTAAGGAGTGGTAGATAAACTGACTGTGTCTAAGGGATACATCTGCCCTTTGCAGCACCTTTGGTTCGAATAGGTAAACAATCAGAAATGGAATATTCGCTTGCTGAGCAGCATGTAGTGCAGCATGATCATTCAGGCGAATGTCTTTTTTCATCCATACTATGTTGATTGTCTGCATGAAAGAAAAACAACCTTATTTAAAAAAAGTTATGTCCACCCTAAAAACAACAAAGCCACGAAACCTTACGTGTTTCGTGGCCTTCTTTATTGTTTTTCTTGCCAATATCAATCCATCATAATAATGGCTGGCAATTCAGCATCTAAATAGGCGGCATTAAACGCCTTGAGATCTTGTTGAATTAATTGATCTAGATCAGCTTGCAAATAACCCCACTCTCCAATGCGCATTTCAATATTCTCAACCAAGGCAGTAGGTTGACGTGGATCAGGTGCATCAACTTTACCCATTAAATTCAGTAATTCAGAACTCAGTTGATTTTCAAAATTAATCACATCCTGGAAAGTCTTTTGCTTGGGTTGTATCAATTCGGCTTCCCACTCACTTAGACTCTTTGCTAATGCCTTTGCCCGCTCAGTTAAAGCTGCATAATGTTCTTCAGCCGGAATATGCTCCGCTAAAGCCTCCAATTGACCACGTGCAGCTTGAACTCTAATGATAGATCCATGGATATCACGCACAGCCTTATCCAATTGATTCAATAACTCTTGTTGGTACCTATAATCTGCCTCTGTTGCATCTATTCTTGGATCAGCCAATACTTCTATCATTTGCTCCTGAACTTGCCCTTTATAGCTTAACTGCGCTCTGTAGGTGCCAGGTCCAACAATAGCACCAACTGGACTGCCAAATACAAATACACCTTCAATAGATGGAATTTCTTCGCGGCGTAAATCCCAATTAAAACGATTCATTCCTTTACCCATTGGCAGCACTTGTTTTGGTACTGGACCACCAGGCCAAGATTGGAAAGTTTCATCTTTTATACTAGTATAAGAACGAATTGCATCACCAAACTCATTCAAAATAGTTAACTCTAATGTATCGGATGGTTTTACATCGTGTGGCAAATAATAATCAATGGTAACTCCTACCAAAGGATTTATTCCATTAGTCGGTCCCCCACCTCCACCAAACACAAATTTATGAGTTGGTTTTGGTTGTATTA
>JAURQA010000261.1 GCA_030836345.1 Bacteroidota bacterium | reverse complement strand
TACCTATCAAAACTTCTTAGGTTTTGCCAAGAACAAGGGAAAAATGCAATTTTAATAAGGAGTCCGCAACACAAAAAACACTCGGGCTATTCAAATGAAAGTACATATCAACAAATAAGAAATAGTCGCTATTCCTCCATTTAATATCTTGATTTTTCAAAATTTCCTTTAAACAATGCTGAATTTGGAGATTTAGAACATTTAAATTTTAAAGGAGCAAAAATATTTTCTATTTGGTTTGATCACTTATTAAACAAGGGGCTTTTAAAACAAAAAGATAAACATGAATACATTAACAAAGAAATAAAAGCACGAATGCGCAACAATATATAGCAGCCGTTCGTCTTCATTTTAAAATCTGGAGGATTCACTAGCTCATGCCAAAACCTGTTAAGCCAGAGCCTAACCAAGGCCACTAAACGTAGTGAAACCCTGAGCGGTAATTTAGAGACAGAGTATAATACGAGGTCTGCATTCCCCGTGAGTCTATCAGATTTCTTTGGCGAAAGACATTTGATAGATTCAAAAAAATTAAAAAAATCATGGGGTTTGACAAATTTGTAGTTTTTTTGAAATAAATATTCATCTAATGAAGTTCTCTTTTAAATACTCCTTAATCATACTCATCCTATTTTCAGTCAACTCTACTGTTAAGGCGCAGCCCTCTGGATATACGTATGGAAAAAAAATTACCATTAATAGTTCTAATGTTTCTGGTAGTAGTAACCTAATCAACTTTCCCGTGCTTATATCTGTTGTGGACAACGACTTGCGAACAACGGGAAATTCAGGAAATGTAACCAGTAGTAACGGATACGATATCCTCTTTACCAATCTGAATGGAAATGTTGTTTATACACATCAAATCGAAAAATATGTTGCATCAACTGGAGAATATATCGCATGGGTGAAAATAGACAGCCTTTCGCCAACAAATAATACAGAGTTGTATATGTATTATGGAAACTCAGGTGTTACAGTAGACCCTTCCAGCACTGCCACATGGAATAGTGATTATATCGTAAACTTACACATGAATGATGTGCCTACTGGAGTCATCGTAAACTCAACAGCAGAAACCTTTAACGCAAGCTCTTTTGGAAGCATGACTACAAGCGATGTAGTGACGGGTAAAATTGGGTTTGGGACAGATTTCGATGGTTCAAATGATGGATACCAAATGAGTGATAACAATACTTTAGATTTAAATACTAATGATTTCACCTTTTCTGCATGGTTTAAAACCGACGATTTGGCTGGCTCTAGCTACCAAACAATATTTAATAAGAAGCCAAGTGGTGGAGGTGTAACTGGTTTTGGACAGTTAGCCATCAATAACGCCAATGACCAAATATATATATACCACAAAGGCTCAGGAACAGGTCAAACTTTTACTGGCTCAACAAGTACAATCAATGCGAACACCTGGTACCTGTTACATGCTGTTTGTGATGTATCCGCCGACGAAGTTGAAATTTTTATAAATGGCTCCCTTTTTGCAACGATATCTGTAGATGCAGGTACAACACTTGCAAATGGTCATATTCAGTATTTTGGTAGCTTTAATACATCTAGCAGTAGTTTCAACGGAATTCTAGATGAAATGAGAATAGCACTCACTGATTTTTCTTCAGATTGGATTCTAACAGAATACAATAACCAAAATTCACCTGGTACATTTTATACGGTTGGCAATGAAAACCCTGCTATTGGTTTACCGGTTAATTTAACCAATTTTAATGTGGAAACAACAGATCAACATGCCGCATTACTAAGTTGGGCGACCCCTCTTGAGACCCTCAGCAGCCACTTTAGCCTTGAGCGAAGCTATGATGGAACTCATTTTGAAGCCATTGCAAATGTATCTGTGAACGGAACGAGCCATCAGCAAAAGAATTATAACTATAGAGATAATACCATAAAAACATCAGAAAACACTGTTTTCTACAGGCTCAATCAAGTTGGTTTGGATGGAACTTCCAACTATAGTACTATCCAAATTGCACAATTTTTCGATTTAGAAAATCCAATTCACCTATCTGCTTATCCAAACCCAATAGCCAATACGCTCAATCTAACCATTGATTTAGTAGTAGGGCAGGCATATGAAGTTACCGTTACCAACCTTCAAAAGTCAAGAGTATACAAGGAAAATTTCCGATATACTAATGGAGCACACCAAATAGACGCATCTCCTTGGGCACCAGGGGTATATGTTATTGAACTCTCTACGGAAGGCGTTTCAGAAATACTGAAGGTAATAAAAAAATAAAATTTGAAAGGTATATTTCATGATCGGCTTTACAGGAGACCTTAGCTCTTGTCGAGGTAAAGAAAAAAGCACTGGATATGCGTACATATATAAGTTTCTATTTATATTCGTATATTCGAAAACTCAAATAAACAAAATAATATGAATAAGACTTTTAAATTTATTCTTCTCCTTGTTCTTGGTTCAGGCGTATTTTTTATTTCCTGCAAAAAATACTCAAAGTATACAGGTAAAGGCTCTGGAAACAAAAACACCACTTATGATTGCAAAACATTGAAGTTAAACGTCAATGATTTCTGTAAAACAAAAGATGGTAAAATTGGAAAAGTAACCAAAGATTGCAAATGCGAAACGAAGGCAGAAGAAAAAAAATTCGACTGCCCTAAGTTGAAATTAAACTTCCGCGATAAGTGTAAAACCAAAGATGGTAAAGAAGGATTCGTAAATAAAGACTGCGGATGCGAAACGAAGGCAGAAGAAAAAAAATTCGACTGCCCTAAGTTAAAATTAAACTTCCGCGACAAGTGTAAAACCAAAGATGGTAATGAAGGATTCGTAAATAAAAACTGCGGATGCGAAACGAAGGCAGAAGAAAAAAAATTCGACTGCCCTAAGTTGAAATTAAACTTCCGCGACAAGTGCAAAACCAAAGATGGTAAAGAAGGATTCGTAAATAAAGACTGCGGATGCGAAAGCAACAATCGATAATCAAACATAAAGAATTAAAACTAAAAGGAGCTTGAGAAATCAAGCTCCTTTTTTATGCAAGCCCATACCGTTTAGTTGCATCCTAACCGCCTAAAACTGCCACTTTGTCTATTCCTGTTTCAAAGGCACACCATTTGAATGTTAAGGAGATATGAAAAAAGGTCATATTTCAGTTAATACGGAGAATATTTTCCCGATTATTAAGAAGTTCTTGTATTCGGATCACGAGATTTTCTTGCGAGAGCTTGTATCTAATGCAACCGATGCATGCCAAAAGTTAAACTCCCTCAAATCAATGGGTGAGTACAAAGGAGAATTAGGCGAACTAAAAATAAGCATTGCTTTAGACGAGGAAAAGAAGACCCTAACCATTAGCGATAATGGAATAGGAATGACAGCGGAGGAAATAGAAAAATACATCAATCAACTGGCTTTTTCTGGAGCCGAGGAATTTGTTGAAAAATACAAAGACAAAACAGACGCAGGAATTATTGGTCATTTTGGATTGGGTTTTTATTCTGCTTTTATGGTTGCAGACACCGTAGAAATTGATACGCTGAGTCATGCAGATGGCTCCGAAGCAGCCCATTGGACCTGCGATGGAAGCACCAATTATAAAATAACCAAAGGAAAACGTAAAACTCGAGGGACAGATATCATCCTACACATCAACGAGGACAGTGCCGAATTCGGCACAAAAATTAAAATTCAGTCCTTATTAGATAAGTATTGTAGATTTTTACCTGTTTCTATTGAGTTTGACGAAAAAGTAGTGAACAATACCAAGCCGCTATGGATGAGAACTCCAAGTGAATTGACTGATGATGATTACATTTCTTTTTATAAAGAACTATATCCAATGGCAGAAGCCCCATTGTTTTGGATACATTTAAATGTTGACTTCCCATTTAACCTCACTGGAATTCTTTATTTTCCTAAGATTAAAAATGCCATAGAAGCAGAAAAACACAAAGTTCAATTATACAGTAACCAGGTGTATGTAACGGATAATGTAAAAGACATTATGCCAGAATACCTTATGTTGCTGCATGGAGTTATTGACTCGCCTGATATTCCTCTAAATGTGAGTAGAAGTAGCTTACAGGCCGATGGAAATGTGAAGAAGATTACCGGCCACATTAGTAAAAAAGTAGCAAGTAAACTCGCCGACCTATTCAAGGCAGATCGGGAAGATTTTGAAACTAAATGGGAATTTGTGGATGTATTTGTGAAATACGGAATGCTAAGCGAGGAGAAATTTGCCGAAAAAGCAAAAAACTTCTGTCTCGTGCATAATGCTGATGGGAAATACCATACCATTCAAGAATTTATAGATCTGAGCAAAACCAATCAGGTAAATAAGGATAAGAAAACCGTATTTCTATATGCTAATAGTAAAGAAGCAGAGTTTGCTCAAATCAAAGAAGCCCAGGAACGTGGATATGCAGTAGCCATCTTTGATGGAGTTTTGGATACGCACATCACAGGATACTTGGAACAAAACTTTGAAGAAATTACCTGCAAACGAGTAGATGCAGCTCCCGTAGATCAATTGGTAGAAAAAGATGAAGAAACGGCAAATGCGCTAAGCGAAGATGAAACCAAGGCCCTGCAAGAGGCTTTTACAAAGCAAATTGCAGATGAGACCTATGAAGTTAAAACGGAGGCCCTTTCTCCCAACTCTTCCTTTATTACTGTTACCGAGGATGAGTTTATGCGAAGAATGCAGGAAATGAGTAAAATGCAGGGAAATGCTATGTTTGGCGCCATGCCCCAAAAATTCAATTTCATTGTAAATACCAATCACCCAAAAGCAAAAAAATTCTTAGCTGAGAAACCAAAAGCACAGAAAGAAAAAATGAGTAAAGCCTTTAGACTAGCTCTTTTAGCAAAAGGTTTATTAAAAGGAGAAGCGCTTTTTGAATTTTTAAAAGCAGAAGAAAATAATTTATAATATCCTGAAATATAGGCTCAAAAAAAGGTCGTTAAGAGTATCTCTGAACGACCTTTTGCATTATAGAGTATCTCTACTTCTTAATTGCAAATAAACTCATTTCAGAGTCCACCGCCTTAATGGTATTGTTTAATGTACCTAAACCATCAATCGTCATTACCACTTCATCATTAGGCTCCAACCATTGCGGCACTGCATCCGGATTGTTTCGCTTTGCTGTTCCGTTTAGTTCTAAGAAACATCCTGTTCCAACCGTTCCACTTCCAATAACATCTCCCGGAATAATATCTGTTCCGTAAGCGCACCGTTCTAAAATTTCGGCGAAAGTCCAATCCATATCAGCAACATTTCCTCTACTTACCTCTACTCCATTTACCTTACAAGTCATGGTAAGGTTATAGGCATTGCCCGTATGTCCCGGTTTACAATCTACTTTATAATCTTCTAACTCATCCGGAGTAACAAAGAAAGGGCCTATCACCGTACTAAAGTCTTTTCCCTTGGCAGGACCGAGGTTCAATCGCATTTCTTCCATTTGCATAGCGCGAGCACTCATGTCATTCATAATCATATATCCCGCAATGTATTCATCCGCCTCAGATGCTTTAATATTTCTTCCTCGTTTTCCTACAACAACAGCCGCCTCCAATTCAAAGTCTAATTTCTCAAAATGATCCGGCATGCAATTAATATTTCCTGGACCCTGGATCGCATTATGGTTGGTAAAATAGAAAATTGGGAATTGATCAAACTCTGGAATCATATCTACTCCCCTATTTCTTCGCGCACTGGCCACATGCTGTCTAAAAGCATATGCATCTCTACAACTGGTTGGATTTGGAACCGGTGAAAGCACCCCATTCTCATTATACGCCGTCGCTAAACTAGCATGATTCCCAGCTTTAATATCGGATTCGATAGCTTCGCAAGCTGCTTTACTATTTTCCCAATCACTAAGTAAATCCGACATTTGAGAAGAAAGATTGCTATTTATTAGTGCAATAGGATACATATTTCCATCCACGAGTAAACCCGCTTGAGCATTATTATTATAGGTGTAAGTTACAAATTTCATGAGGCACAAAGGTATGATTTAAATTAAAATGGATGAATGAAAAAAATAGATACTTACTTCCTTGGTATTTTAGAATTCATCCTCCCAAGAGAATCAGAAAGGCCCAACCCTATGGTTTTCAACATTTCTATAATTAATCACAACTTAACAATAGACTAGCACTTTACCAATGAATGATCTATAACTTTGAGAAATGGATTTAAAATGGCGCACGCTAAGTGGAACACAAATCGCTGATATTTCAGAAGAAGTTGAAAATACCATCATCCGTGAAATAGCGGAAGGAAATAAAATTAAGGTATGTATTGGTTGCGATAGTCAAATGCATGGAGTCGATTGCCAGTTTGCTACGGCCGTGGTTTTTATCCGAGAAAAGCGAGGAGGCTTCATTTTTGTGGCAAAAGAAAATAACAAAAATTATCATGGAAAAATAAAGCAACGCATGCTGGACGAAGTGAGCAGAGCCATTGGAACAGCCTACGAATTATGCGACTTACTCGATCGCTATGATATTCCCATGGAAGTCCATGCCGATATAAATCAAAGTCCAAATTTTGAAAGCAATGTCGCTTTAAAAGAGGCCATGGGCTATATCTTAGGAATGGGGTTTGAATTTAAGGCCAAACCCGATGCATTTGCCAGTAGCAGCTGTGCCAATAAGGTGGTGCAGTAAACCTTTGCCGATAAGCTAACATGAAATCAGGGGTTATTATTTGCGTATAGCAAATAGAAGTTCGTCTAGAAATTCATTGTTTTTAAAAATTCCATCCTTCACATGCACTTCTTTCTGAAAACCACATTTTTCCAGCAAGGCTGCGGAACGCATATTATTACCGAATACCCGAGCATATATTCGGTTAACATCTAAGTGATTAAAGCCCCATTTTATAGTTTCTCCAATAGCTTCTGACATAAGACCTTGGCCCCAAAAATCTTCGCCAATCCAATACCCAATCTCTGCATTTTTTCTCAACACATCTCGGGTGGTATGTAGGCCAATCCCTCCAATAGCCTCGCCCTTATATTCTATCGCCCACATTCGCGACTGGTTCTCCTTATTGGCAAATTCAATAAATGTACGCCCTGCCTCCCTGGTGTATGGATGGGGAAATTGATCCGTCATATATTTGGCAATATTGAGATTGTTTGCATACTTCTGTAAACTCGATAAATCAACCATTTTCCATGCACGGAGTATAATTTTCATACATCTAAAGATAAACTAAACAGGGCTTAGGAACAAGTCTCACTGTAGCATAACAATCTCTTAAATAGTGCTATTTAAATGGCCTGGCCCTTAAGAGCTTGCAAATTATCAATCATGTCCTTCGACATAGATTCGAGGGTATACGCAGGATTCCATCCCCAATCTTCTCTGGCTCTGCTATCATCAATAATAGCTGGCCAAGAATCCGCAATGGCTTGCCTGTAATCTGGATTATAGGTTATGCTAAAGTCGGGTATGATCTGTTTAATAGCCTCACTAATCTCGTTAGGATTAAAACTCATGCCGGCTAAGTTATAGCTTGTTCTTATTTTAATATCAGCAGCAGAAGCATGCATAATATCCAAAGTGGCTTTTAGCGCATCTGGCATATAAAGCATGGGTAAAGTCGTTTGCTCGCTTAAAAAACACTCATGAGTCTTTCCCTCCAAAGCATCATGATAAATTTGAACGGCATAATCCGTGGTTCCTCCTCCCGGAGCGCTTTTGTACCCAATAAGGCCAGGGTATCTCAAACTACGTACATCTATCCCCCAACGATTAAAGTAATACTGGGCATATAGCTCGCCCGCGTTCTTACTAATTCCATAAATAGTGGTTGGATCCATGGCCCCATATTGAGGCGTGTTATTTCGAATGGTGTTTGGCCCAAAAACAGCAATACTGCTCGGCCAGTATATTTTTTTAATAATACCCCCATCTCTAGCAAGGTTCAATACGTTAAAGAGACCGTCCATGTTCAACTTCCAACCAAACTCCGGTTTTTGTTCTGCCGTTGCACTAAGCAAAGCTGCCAAATGATAGACCTGTGTAGGTTTGTATTTAGCAACAATTTCAGTAAGCCTTTTTTGATCCAATATATCAAGGATTTCAAAGGGCCCATTTTGGAATACAGGATTGTTAGATCTGCGGATATCGGCTGCAATTACTTGGGCTGCCCCATATATTTTTTGCAAAGATTCAACCAGTTCAGTACCTAACTGACCGCAGCTACCAATAACTAATATTGTTTCCTTGCCGCTCATATTTTATGACTCTATATCCATTGTTTCTGAAACTGATGCTTCGTTCTCTGCAGATTCACCCTCTTTTAAATGCTCTTCAAACAAGACTTTTTGGCCAAGAATAATGGCAAAAATACCAACAGAGATGCAGGCATCTGCAAAATTCCAAATCGGACTAAAAAAAGTAAAGTGCTCACCCCCCCAAATAGGCATCCATGAAGGAAATGCTCCATTAACCATGGGAGCGTAGAACATATCTACCACCTGGCCCTGGAACCATCTTCCTTGATACAAGTTAATATCGTTAAAAATAACTCCATAAAACACACTGTCTATGATATTGCCAATAGCTCCAGCAAGTATTAAACACAGGGCTATAATTAGTACTTTTTTTGCTCCCTTTGCTACGCAGGATTTTAAATATAAAAACCCAATAACCGTTACAAAAAGTCGGAAACCCGTTAAGATATATTTCCCAATATTGCCTCCTAGTTCAAGCCCAAAAGCAGCTCCATTATTTTCTACAAAGTAGAGTTTAAACCAGTCTCCAAAAACATCGACGCTCTCATCAAGGTGAAAGTTTGTTTTGATATAAACCTTAATGGCTTGATCAACAACGACCAGTAACAATATAATATAAATGGGCCAAAGCATTGCTTTGGAAGTTTTTAAGGTAGGCTTATCCAATGTATTATTTTCTGTTGAGTTTAGCTTCAATGGTTTGGGTGGTGTGAGGCACTGCCCTCAACCTTTCCTTTGGAATTAATTGGCCAGAGGTTCTACACACTCCATACGTGCCGTTTTCAATGCGTACTAAAGCACCCTCTAAATTTTGGATAAACTTAAGTTGTCTGCCGGCAAGCTGGTTTAAATTCTCTTTTTCAAAGGTTTCCGCGCCATCTTCAAACGTAAGGTTTTTATTGCTATCACCGCCATTGGCCGCATCATTCTTAAGGCCCTCTCTCAAGCCATTAAACTCCCCTTTGGCTATCTCTAATTTACCTAGAATAATATCTCTAAACTCTTGGAGTTCTTCCTTCGTATATCTTAATTTTTCGTCTGCCATATTCTCTATGATTTTGTTATTGTAAGTTTTACTACATCGCCTTCAATATCTGTTTCAAACACTTTGCCACTAGTACTTTGTATCTTCAAATCCGAGGCGAGAACCTCTTGGCAAATATAATCCTTAAACGATACAATCGCTTCACTAATTTTATCACTCGAATCTACGAATAAGACGATGCGATCTGTCACTTCGAAACCACTCTCTTTTCTAAAGTTCTGAACTCTATTCACCAGTTCCCGTGCAATTCCTTCTTGTGCTAACTCATTGGTAATATTCACATCAAGAGCAACGGTGAGCCCTTTTTCAGAGGCTACTTGCAGCCCAGGAACACTGTCGCTGCTCAGCTCAACATCTTCGAGCAAAAGTTCAAATTCTGCGCCTCCTATTTCTACAGCCAAATGGCCATTCGACTCCAAATTCCTTATGTCATCCTGCGTAAATTTGGCAGCTACTCCGGCCAACATTTTCATATTTGGCCCAAGTTTTGGTCCCAGTTTTTTGAAGTCTAATTTTATTTTTTTTGAAATCAACGCATTTTCTGCATCCAAAAATTCAATTTCCTTTACATTCACCTCAGATTTAACTAAATCACTCATATGCTCAATCTGATGCTTGATTTTTTCTTGTAAAATAGGCACCATTATTTTTTGCAATGGTTGGCGAACACGAATGTTCTCTTTTTTACGTAAACTAAAGGTTAAACTGCATAAGGTTTGTGCTTTACTCATGGTTTCTTGCAAATCCGTTTGAATCAAATCCTGATCCACTTTTGGAAAATAACTTAAATGCACAGAGTTTGCATTCTCACCATGTAAACTGCGCCACATCCACTCCGCGTAAAAAGGACTGATGGGGCTAATAAGTTGAGCAATAGTACTCAGGCACTCGAACAAACATTGATAGGCCACTTTTTTGTCCTCATCCAAATCCCCTCTCCAAAAGCGTTTACGCCCTAAACGAACGTACCAATTGCTTAGCTCATCGTTCACAAAACTCTCTATAGCTCTTGCCGCATTGGTCGCATCATAATCATCCATGCAGGCTTCTACCGTGCCAATGAGTTCATTCAGCTTACTCGTAATCCATACATCCAGCTCCGTGTACTTATCTTTTGGCACTAGATTTTCAGAATCATAAGAATACGCATCAATATTGGCATATATAGCAAAAAAGCTATAGGTGTTGTAAAGTGTTCCCAAAAACTTACGCTGAGACTCTTCTACGCCTGTAATATTAAATTTAAAATTATCCCAAGGTTGTGCATTGCTTGTTAAATACCACCTCAAACTATCCGCTCCGTATTTCTCTACCGTTTCAAATGGGTCCACTACATTCCCTAAACGTTTGCTCATTTTATTGCCATCCTTGTCTAAAACAAGGCCATTGGCAATTACATTCTTATAAGCCACCTCATCAAATAACAAAGTTGCAATGGTATGTAAGGTAAAGAACCAACCTCTGGTCTGGTCCACACCCTCCGCAATAAAATCTGCACAACCATTCTCGCCAAAAGGCTGATTAAAGTCTAGGTTCTTTAGACCTCTTTGAGCGTAAGGCATTGCTCCACTATCAAACCAAACATCTATTAAATCTGGCTCGCGGGTCATGGCTTTCCCCGATTCACTTACTAAGGTTAATTTGTCTACAAAAGGCTTATGTAAATCTAAAGTATCATCATTAATCTCTTGACTTAGATTTAAGGACTCATTGGCTTTTTGCACTTCAGATTTTAATTCTTCGATGCTTCCAATGCATTTTTCCTCCGAACCATCTTCTGTTCTCCAAATAGGAAGTGGAGTTCCCCAATACCTTGTTCTACTCAAGTTCCAGTCGACTAGGTTTTCCAACCAATTTCCAAATCTTCC
>JAURQA010000260.1 GCA_030836345.1 Bacteroidota bacterium | reverse complement strand
ACGGCAGCATAAGCCCAGGGCCTGGTCTTCTTAAATAGTAAAAACCAAAAAATGAACAAATCATAAAATGCACCTAAAAAAGAAAATAGTATGGGGCTATAATCCCATGAGAATAGTGTTCCTAAAATGGGCCAATGGGCTCTTTCGTTTAACCAAATAGTTAAAGGCATAGCCTCAACAATCCATTCAGGATGCAATTTTGCCAAACCAGCATAGGTATAAACAATTCCAATTTGAGCCATAATGATATATATCATCCAAGCGGAAACAGCACCTGACGCTTTGGTAAAACCCAGCTTTACATCGAGAGAATAACTTCTATTAGCTGGCAAAAAAATTAGGAGAAAGGCAAATAGACAAATCAAATAATAGTGATTTAAGTAATTGGTTGCATCATAGAGTTCTAGGTAGGTGAAACACATAAAAAAACCGATAGTAGCAAACCGATAAAATAAGCCAATGCTTATTAGAATAGCAGTTAGTATGGCCATGGCATAGATAATATAAACCAATGTCTCTCCAACACGAGGAAGGTTTTCAAACCCATAAAAACTAAAAAAGAATTGAGGTTTAACGTATAATTCGTAGACCCAACCTTGAAGCAACGTTCTAACCAAACCAAATAACATAAGAATTCCAAACCCTATCCTAAAACTGATAAGAGGAAATATTGGAATAGTCTTATTTAAGAATTGCTTAATCAATGGGCTTAATCAGAATCGCTAGGATTATCCAAATACGTAATGGCAATGCACAATACCGACGGCATATCTGATTTTAAATAGACCACCTGTTTCGACATCAGCGCATACAACTCTACCAAACTGCTATTTGCAGACTGAACTTGCTCCTTTAGTGAACCTGGAAACAATTGTATTTTACTGAATATCGCATCATAATTATCTTCGATACTATTTCTCAGTCCACGTTCATTTTTAGGCGCATTAATATAGGCCAGCACATCATCTAAACCCTCTCCATTGATGCCACCATGCTTTCCCTGAAAAAAGAGTTTGCTGTATTCCAAATTTGCAATAAGTAGTTTATTTGAAAGAAATGAATGCGGTGCTTCTACTAATTCTGGCTGTTTTAAGCCTAAAGTAAGGACTCCACTAGGTATTCCAATGCGGTCCCTTTTACTAACTTCAAAACTCTTATTCAGGGCATTAACAATTAAACTAAGGGAAGATCCGGCATCCGTTCCTTGCGCATTAATAAATGAAGTTTTATAGGAGACCCAATCGGCGTTAACCATCTTTATCCTTTGAACTAAATCCTTAAGTATAGCATCAATGTATTGCCTCGTTTGATCTGTATTAAAAGAATCAATATCACTGTTACTTAAACCAAAGAATAAGAGTTCTAAAGCAGGAAAACCTATATCAAATCGCTCGGGCTCAGAAAAATTAATGTTTACCGTTGAAATGCTTTTAGCCAAAGCCCCTTGGTTTAGAGGAAAAGAATTCGCTTTCTCCATGAACATTTGGCTTTCCATGGGGCCAAAATCAAAGCATTGAATCTTTTGAAGTTCTAAGTATGTCTCTGTAAAACTATCTTTCAATTCCTTTAAAGAGACCCCACCTGACGCGTACCCCTGCCAGACCATTTGAAGTGAAACCATACTCTTTTCAAACGTTTCCAGACCAGGTATAATGAGATTCTCAGCGTAATTAGTGAGCAATTCAGTTTGGTTATAATCGCTACTGCATAAAGTACTATCTTTCTTATTCTTGGGTTTGCAAGAAAAAAGGAAGATCAACAAAAGGGAAATTATGCTTACTGATCTTTTAATCATAATGTGTCTGCAATAGCAGTAAAGCCAAACTGATTAGACAGATTTGCTTTTACACCTTCTATATTTTCTTTCGTAGTTCTATACAGGTTCATTTTGGTTATATCTGAGCTACCTGCTAGGCTGTTTAAATAAGCGTCAATATCAGAAAGACTTGCACTTTTTTCTACATTAAATTTTAAACTGTAAATAAATGCTATGGCCTCTGATAATGAATGATGAACTACCCCTTTATCCGTAGAAAAAGACGCCAGAGCAGTATTGAGGTAATGAACGGCAGATGCAGCAGACACTTTTTCCCACTCCGAGCGAATAGTCGAAATAGCGGCATCTCTGTCAACAATATTTTTTGCACCAATAGCGGCTCTTCCCTTAATAAAAGCATTCATTATCTTAGAATTACAAGCCAATGCACCATCGCGAGAGTTGGTATATTTTCCCCAAAAGAATAATCCCGCATTGTTTAAAGGAAAATCTAAAGGAACACCAAAATAGCCAAATGCTTCATCCCAATGATGTTGCATTTTTGTACCCTTTCCTGCCTCTACTATTTCATTGTCTACATCTATTTTTGAAGTACCAAAGTAAACTGAGGTCGCTTGATAATAGAAACAAGAACCCATTAAACCTTTTTCAATAATCTGAGCCAATTCAATCCCCTTGTCATTTAGTAAGTATTCCTTTGTTTTCGCATTATTCTTAATACGACCCGCTTTACCTTCCACAGCGTTAGACGTAACAATGCTTAGATTACTTAATTCAGCAATAAGACTCGACATTAAGCCCTGTTCTGTAGATATGGTTTTGCCTTTCAATTGCTTACTCGCATCAAAGTTTCCAGTAAAATTGGCATCAGGACCATTTTCGTACATAGCTAAAGCTCTTTTTTCGTCAATAGCAACTCCACTGGCATTTGCAGATTTAAGATAAGAACTCATTTCTGCTAACATACCCAACCTTGCTGTTTGGCCTGAATAATCTACATTATCAAAATCATAGCTACGGGGCACAAAATATGTGCTAATTTCTTCCTTTTTATTATCTTTCTGGCAAGAGGAAAACCCTAAAGCTAAAACTACCATTGCAGCAGAAGGTAAAAGAAATTTTATCATAATTTTATTATTT